>NZ_JBSFGJ010000264.1:0-13418 GCF_053596515.1 Nonomuraea sp. NPDC001684 | reverse complement strand
CGATCGACACCGAGGTGCACCCGCCCAAGATCCTGCTGATCCGCGGCCGCGCCGAACTGGACGTCGTGGACGGCATCCCGGAGGAGTTCCTCCAGATCAACGGCTCGTACGAGATGACGGCCGAGCAGCGGGTCGAGTGGGAGGCCGAGGTCCGCTCGCTCTACGACGGCATGGTCCGGATCATCGTCACCCCGACGTGGGTGAAGCTGATCGACTTCGAGACGACCCTGCCGAGCGCGGTCGAGGAGCTGATCAGGCAGCGGGCCGAGCGGGAGAGCGCCGCGACCCGGTAGAAGGCCCCGCACGAACCGGCGGCCCGGGCGCTTTGGCCCCGGGCACAAGGTCTCACACGCTATTCGTCGTCCACGATGAAGAGGACGGCGACGACCTGGCCTAGCGTTCGGTCATGCGCCGCCTCTCCCTCGACGACCTGTACGGCCTGGCCGTACCCGGTGATCCACAGCTGCGTCCGGACGGCTCCGCCGTCGCCTACACCCTGACGACCGCGGACCGCGAGTCCGACGCCAACGTGACCGAGATCTGGCTGGCCACCCCGGGCGCCGCCCCGCGCAGGCTGGCGACCGGCGCGGCCCCCCGCTGGTCGCCCGACGGCCGCACCCTCGCCTTCCTGCGCCCGGCCGGCGGGCCGCCGCAGATCCATCTGCTGCCCATGGACGGCGGCGAGCCGCGCGTCCTCACCTCGGCGCCGCTGGGCGCCGGCGTGCCCGTCTGGTCGCCCGACGGCACCCGCATCGCCTACGCCGGGCCGTCCGGCGAGGTGGACCCGAACGCGCCGATCGTCATCGACACGCTGGAGTACAAGGCCGACGGCGCCGGGCTGCTGTGCGGCCTGACCACGCACCTGTTCGTCGTCGACGTCGAGGACGGCGCCTCGGCCCAGGTGACCTCGGGCGACTTCCACGCCGGCGCGCCCGCCTGGGCCCCGGACGGCGACCTGCTGGCCTTCACCGCCGGCCTGGACCCCGACCGCGACCTGGACATCTGCGGCGGCCTCTACCTGGTCGAGCCCAAGCAGGACGGCGCGCTCGAACGCGCGGGCGGCGACGGCGTGATCTGCGCCGGCGTCTGGTGGCTGGGCGGCCGCTGGATCGTGGCCGGTTACCGTGGAGTGCCCGAGGGCCACACCCGCCTGTTCGCCCTGGAAGGGGATGACTTCGCCGAGATCGAGATCGGCCTCGACCGCAACGTGATGATCGGCGCGCCCGGCTACCCGGGGGCGACGCCCACGATGAACGGCGACGACCTGCTGTTCTGCGTCCGCGACCGCGGATTCACCCACCTGTACCGGCTGACGCCCGGCGGCGTCGCCGAGCGCATCGTGGACGAAGACCGGAACGTGGCCGGCGTCAGCGTCGCCGCCGGACGGGTGGCCTACGTCGCCGCCACGCCGCGCAGCTCCGGTGACGTCTACCTCGACGGCGAGGCCCTCACCGACCACGCCCCCGAGGGCGTCGAGCTGTTCCAGGCGCGCAGCCGCACCTTCACCGCCCCCGACGGCACGCCGGTCGAAGCGTTCGTGCTGCGCGACGAGACGCTGACCGAGCCGGGCCCGCTGCTGCTGGACATCCACGGCGGCCCGCACAACGCCTGGGCGCCCGTCTTCGACGGCGTGCACCTCTACCACCAGGCGCTCGCCGCCCAGGGCTGGACCGTGCTGCTGGTGAACCCCCGGGCCAGCGACGGGTACGGCGAGGCGTTCTACAACGCCGGGCTCGGCGCCTGGGGCATCTCGGACGAGGACGACTTCCTCACCCCGCTCGACGTCCTGGTCGAGGAGGGCGTCGCCGACCCCGCCCGGCTGGCGGTCACCGGCTACAGCTACGGCGGCTACATGACCTGCTGGCTCACCGGCAGGACCGGGCGGTTCGCCGCCGCCGTCCCCGGCGGGGTCGTGGTCGACCTGCGCAGCATGGCCGGCACCGCCGACCTCGGCTACTTCCTGGCCAAGCACGAGGTCAGGGACGAATTCGTCGAGCAGTCGCCGATCACCTACGCCGGCGACGTCGTCACCCCGACGCTGATCCTGCACGGCGGGTCGGACGACCGCTGCCCGATCGGCCAGGCCGAGCAGTGGTTCGAGGCGCTGCGCGAGCGCCGGGTGCCGGTCCGCCTGGTCCGGTATCCCGGTGGTTCACACCTGTTCATCCTCAACGGACGGCCTTCACACCGCTTCGACTACAACGAAAGGATCCTCGCGTGGCTGGATCAATGGGTCAGCGTCTCGCCGAACTGATCGAGAAGTACGAGGTCCCGGGCGCGGCGCTCGCCTACCTGCACAACGGGGAGCTGCACGAGTTCGCCGCGGGCGTGCTCAACGTCGACACCGGCGTGGAGGCGACCCCCGACTCCCTGTTCCAGATCGGCTCGGTCTCCAAGGTCTGGACCGCGACCCTGCTCATGCAGCAGGTCGAGCGCGGCCGGCTGACCCTGGACACCCCGGTCGCCGAGCTGCTGCCCGGCTTCCGGGTCGCCGACGCCGAGGTGACCAAGACCGTCACGGTCCGGCACCTGCTGTCGCACACCAGCGGCATCGACGGCGACCTGTTCCTCGACACCGGCCGCGGCGACGACTGCATCGAGAAGTACGTCGAGGCCTGCGCCGACCTGGCGCAGAACCACCCGCTCGGCGCCACCCAGTCCTACTGCAACTCCGGCTTCGTCATCGCCGGGCGCATCCTGGAGGTGCTGGAGGGCAAGACCTGGGACGAGGTGCTGCGCGAGAAGATCTGCGAGCCGCTCGGCCTGACCCACACCTGGACGCTGCCGGAGGACGTGCTGCGCTTCCGCGCCGCGCACGGCCACGTCGAGGACGGCAAGGCGGCCCCGGTGTGGGGCCTCATGCGCTCGTGCGGCCCGGCCGGCCTCATCTGCGCCCGTCCGCGTGACGTGGTCGCCTTCGGCCGCGCCCACCTGGAGGGCGGCGTGCTGGACGACCCGCGGGCGATGTGGGAGCCGCAGGTCGACATCCCCAACCCGCACACCCTGGGCAGGCAGTGGGGCATCGGCTGGATCCTCGACGAGTGGTCCGGCCACCGCGTCATCTCGCACGGCGGCAACACCATCGGCCAGCACGCCATGCTCTGGGTCGTGCCCGACACCGGCACCGTCGTGTGCGTGACCACCAACGGCGGCCACAGCGGCGCCCTCACCCACGCCGTGGCCACCGAGCTGTTCGCCGAGCTCGACGGCCTGGCCGTGCCGCCGGTGCTCGGCCCGCCGGAGACCCCCGTGCAGGTGGACGTCGAGCGGTACGCCGGCGTCTACGAGCGGGTCGGCGCGCGCATGACCGCCAGCGTGCACGACGGCGCGCTCAGGTTGCGCGTCGAGGCGACGGGCGCGCTCGCCGCCCTGCAGGAGCCGTTCGACCTCGACCTCGTCGCCGTCGACGACGTCACCTTCGTCGGCCGCCGCGAGGGCGACCCCGACTGGGTCTCGGGCGTGTTCTACCAGCTCGACGACGGCTCGCCCTACTTCCACCTCGGCGTCCGCGCCACCCCCAAGATCGCCTGAGGAGACCGCATGGACCTGCAGAAACGCCTCGACGAAGCGGCCGCGGCGCACGACGTGCCGGGCGCGGCCATCGCCGTGTGGACCGGCGGCCAGTTGCATGAGGCGGCCACGGGCGTGGTCAACCGCAACACCGGCGTCGAGACCACCACCGACAGCGTCTTCCAGGTCGGCTCGACCACCAAGGTGTGGACGGCCGCCCTGATCATGCAGCTGGCCGAGGAGGGCCTGCTCGACCTGGACGAGGAGGTCGGGCACTACCTGCCCGAGTTCGCCCTGTCCTACGACGCCGTGATCACCGTCAGGCAGCTCCTGACGCACACCGGCGGCTTCGACGGCGACCTGTTCGAGGACACCGGGCGCGGCGACGACAGCCTCGAGAAGTTCGTGGCCTACCTGCACGGCGCGGGCAAGGTGCACGAGCCGGGCGAGCTGTTCTCGTACTGCAACGCCGGCTACTGCGTGCTCGGCGCCATCGTGGCCAGGCTGCGCGGCACGACCTGGGAACAGGCCATGCGGGACCACCTGCTGAAGCCGCTCGGCGCCACCCACGCGGCCCTGCTGGCCGAGGAGGCCGTGCTGTTCCGCGCGTCGGCCGGGCACATCGGGCCGGGCAACGACGTCTGCCCCCAGTGGCAGATGCCCCGCTCCAACGCGCCCGCCGGGGCCACCATGTGCCTGGCCCCGCGCGAGCTGGTGCGGTTCGGCCGCATGTTCGCCGCGGACGGCCTGGCCGAGGACGGCACCCGGGTGCTGTCGGCGGAGAGCGTCGCCGCGATGCGCACCCCGCAGGTCGCGGTGCCGGGCGTGCCCGGCCTGATGGCCGCCAACTGGGGGCTCGGCTTCGAGCTGTTCACCTGGGGCGCCTACGGCCACGACGGCGGCACCCCGGGCCAGAGCACGTTCTGGCGGGTGGCCGACGACGGCTCGTACGCGATCGCGATGAGCCTGAACGGCGGCAACTTCATCGGCGTCATGAACGACCTGCTGCTGCCGCTGCTCAGGGAGGGCGGGCTGGCGGTGCCCGACCTGCCCGCCCCGCCGGAGCAGCCGCGCGCCGTGGACCCCGCGCCGTACACCGGCCGGTACGAGGGGCCGCAGCTGGCCTACGAGGTCTCGGCGGCGGGCGGCGGCGTCGAGGTCACCCTGATCCCCGGCGCGTTCATGGCCAGCATGGGCCAGCAGGGCACCACCGCCAGGTACGTCCACCTCGCCGAGGACACCTTCATCGCCGAGCAGCCCGAGGAGGGCAGGCACGACACCGTCACGTTCGTCGTCCGGGACGGGGTCGCCACGCACCTGCACAACGGCCGGGCGGTCCCGCGTGTTTGAGCGGGACGCGCAGAGGGTCTTCGCGGCGGCGGGCGTGCGCGGCTTCGTGCACGCCCGCGACGTGGACGGCGCGGCCGAGATCGGCCTCGACCCGGACGCCCCGGTCGTCCTGGCCTCGGTGTTCAAGCTGCCGATCCTGCTGGAGTACGCCAGGCAGGCCGCGGCGGGCGAGGTGGACCGCACCGAACGGCTCACCGTCACCGCGGCGGACAAGGACGGCGGCATCGGCACCTCGGGCTGCGCCGACGACGTGTCGCTGACGCTGCGCGACCTGGCCCACTTCATGATGTCGATGAGCGACAACGCGGCCACCGACGTGCTGCTGCGCCGGGTGGGCCTCGACCGCGTCAACGCCACGCTGGAGGGCCTCGGGCTCAGGCGCACCCGTCTGATCGGCGGCTGCGCGACGCTGTTCGAGTCCGTGGTCGAGGAGCTGGGCACCATCGACGTGGCCGGCATCCCCGAGGAGCGCATCAGGGCGCTGGCCGTACGCGATCCGGAACGGACCACCGCGGGCACGCCCCGCGAGATCACCACCCTGCTCGGTTCGGTCTGGCGCGACGAGGCGGGCACCGCCGAGGCGTGCGCGGAGGTGCGCGACATCATGAGCAGGCAGATCTGGCCGCACCGCCTCTCCTCGGGCTTCCCGGACGAGGTGCGGGTGTCGGCCAAGACCGGCACCCTGTGGGGCGTGCGCAACGAGGCGGGCGTCGTGGAGTACCCCGACGGCGGCCGGTACGCCGTCGCGGTGTTCCTGCACGGCGACAACCTGGCCTTCCGCATCCCGGCCGCGGACGCCGCCATCGGCCAGGCCGCCCGTCTCGCCGTCGAGCACCTGCGCGGCTGATGACGGTCTACGTCGACTATCGTGAGCGGATGAACAGCCGTCCGCGTGCCAGCCTTGAGCGGATCCTGTTCGATCTCGGCAGCACGGTCCTCGACGTGGCCGCCTCGCCCGGTGATCTCGACACCGAGGTCACCGGGGTGCACATCTACGACCCGCTCGACGAGCTGTACGTGCCGCCGGGCGGGCTGCTGCTGGCCGTCGGCGTGCAGGGCGCCACCGCCATCTGCGGCCTGCTCGACGCCGCCCGCGAGGCCAGCGGCATCGTCGTCAAGCTGCCGGTCGACGTCGACGAGCAGGTGCGCAGCAAGGTCCTGGAGACCGGCGTCGCCGTGCTCGGGCTGACCAGGGCCGCGTCCTGGTCGCAGGTCGCCGCGCTGCTGCGCTCGCTGCTGGCCGAGGGCGACCTGGCCATGCCGGAGAAGGGGCCGCAGGGCGATCTGTTCGCGCTGGCCAACGCCGTCTGCGCGTTGCTCGACGCGCCCGTCACCATCGAGGACCGGTCGACCCGCGTCCTGGCCTTCTCCGGCAGGCAGGACGAAGCCGACCCCGGCCGGGTCGAGACCGTGCTCGGCCGCCAGGTGCCCGAGCGTTTCCAGCGCATGCTCGACGAGCGCGGCTTCTTCAAGAAGCTCTACCAGAGCCGCGACCCGATCTACATCGAGCTCGACGGCGACAGCATCAACCGGGCGGCCGTGGCCGTCCGGATCGGCGACGAGATCCTCGGCTCCATCTGGGTCGCCGTGCGCGAGCCGCTCACCCCGCAGCGCGAACGCGCCCTGGCAGACGCGGCCAAGATCGTCGCGCTGCAGCTGCTGCGCGAGCGCGCCGGCGCCGACACCCAGCGGCGGCTGCGCGCCGACCTGCTGTCCACGGTCCTGGCCGGCGGTTCCGACGCGGCCGACGCCGCGGGCCGGCTCGGCATCGCCACCGAGCGCCTGTGCGTGCTCGCCGCCCAGCTCGCCGACGGCGACGCGGCCGACCCGGCGCGCGGCGAGAGCGACCGGCAACGTTTCTGCGACGCCCTGGCGCTGCACGTCGGCGCCATCCATCCCAAGGCGGCCGCCGCGATGATCGGCTCGGTCGCCTACGCCGTCCTGCCGCTGAGCTCGGGCGGCGACGAGGAGACGCGGGCCGTTCGCGTCGCCGAGTCCTTCCTGGCCAGGGTCGGCCCGCGGCACGCGGCCAACATCGGGGTCGGCCGGCTGGCCGCCAACCTCTCCCAGGTCGCGCGGGCCCGCGCCGACGCCGACCGGGCGCTGCGCGTGCTGCGCGCCCGCGGCCTGGCCGGCCAGGTCGCCGGTTACACGGCCGTGCACTTCGAGTCGCTGCTGCTCCAGGTCTCCGACGTGGTCGCCGCCGAGGAGCAGGTGCCCACCGGCCCGTACGAGCGGCTGCTGGCGCACGACGCCGAGCACGGCAGCGAGCTGGTGGCCACCCTGCGGGCGTATCTCGACGCGTTCGGCGACGTCAACGCCGCCTGCGCGCAGGTCCACGTGCACGCCAACACCTTCCGCTACCGGCTCAAGCGGCTCACCGAGATCAGCGGGCTCGACCTGTCCGACCCCGACGCGCGACTCACCGTGATGCTGCAGATGCGGATCTTCGGACGCTAGCACGAGGTCGTCCGCGCTTTTTGTGAAGGGCGACGAAGAAGGTCGGGCCGCGAGGGACGAAGGTGGGTCACCACCCCACGCTCTCCTGGAGTCGCCATGAAGAAGACAGCGGTGCTCACCGCGTTGGCCCTGCTAGCGGCCGCGTGCGGCAGCGGCGGAGGTACGGCGGGCAGTACGGGCAAGCCTGTCACGAGCGGCACGTTCACCGCCGCCGTCACCGCCGACCCCGGGGTGCTCGACCCCGCCATGGGCGTGCTCTCGGTCACCAACAAGGTCCTGTCGGTGGCCTACGACACCCTGGTCTCCACCTCGGCGGACGGCAAGACGGTCCCCGGCCTGGCCGAGAAGTGGGACGTCAAGCCCGACCGCGTGACCTTCACCCTGCGCAAGGACGTCACCTGCTCCGACGGCTCCAAGCTCACCCCGTCCGACGTCGCCGAGAACGTCAACCACATCGCCGACCCCGCCACCAAGTCGCCCATCTACGGCGTGCTCGTACCGGCCGGGATGAAGGCCGAGGCCGACGAGGCCGCCGGCACCGTGACCCTGTCGACGCCCGAGCCGTTCAGCTTCATCCTGGAGAGCTCACGGTTGCTGTTCATCGTCTGCGGCAAGGCCGTCAAGGACCGTTCGCTCCTCGCGCGCGGCACCTCCGGGACCGGCCCGTACCAGCTCACCGAGGCCGTGCCCGGCGACCACTACACCTTCAAGGCGCGCCGGGAGTACACCTGGGGCCCCGAGGGGGGCACCGCCAAGGACATCCCCGAGACGCTCGTGCTCAAGGTGGTGCCGAACGAGCAGACGGCGGCCAACCTGCTGATCGCCGGCTCGCTCAACGCCGCCACCTTCTTCGGCCCGGATCGCACCCGCCTGGAGGCCAACCCCGCCCTCGGCAAGATCATCGAGTCGGAGGGCAACGGCCAGTACTTCTTCCACCAGGGCGAGGACAGGCCCGGCCACGATCCCGCCGTCCGCAAGGCGCTGACCCAGGCACTCGACATGAAGGAGCTGGGCGGCATCGCCTCGGGCGGCACCGGCAAGCCGGCCACCGGGCTCGTGGCGCAGCCCCGCCCGTGCCAGGGCGACACCGTCACCGGTCACGTGCCGGCCTTCGACACGGCGGCCGCCACCGCCGCCCTGGACGCGGCCGGCTGGAAGGCCGGGGCCGACGGCATCAGGGAGAAGGACGGCAAGAAACTCTCCCTGCGCCTCATGTACGGCACCACCAGGGGCCCCGGCATCGTGGCCGCCGCCGAGTACATGGCGGCGGCGTGGAAGAAGATCGGCGTCGACGTGAAGCTCAACGGCGTCATCGACACCAAGCTGTCGGAGTCGCTCAACGCCACCCAGGACTGGGACGCCGTCTGGCTGCCTATCGGCGTCACCCTGCCCTCGCAGCTGGTCGGCTTCCTGTCCGGTCCCGCCGCCCCGAAGGGCGCCAACTTCGCCCACCTGAAGAACGCCGAGTACGAGCGGCTGGTCGCCGAGGCCGCCAAGCTGACCGGCGCCGAGGGCTGCGCCAAGTGGGAGAAGTCGGAATCGGCCCTGTTCGACGCCGCCGACCTGGTGCCCGTGGTGGAGATGAACTCGCTGACCGCCACCAAGGGCGCCACCTTCCGGACCGTGGCCGGCCTGTTCCTGCCCTCGACGATCCGCCTCACCCAGGGAGGCTGAGTGACTGTACGGCGCCTCGTGCGCTTCGTCGTGTCGCTGGCGGTGCTGCTCGTGGCGTCGTTCGCGATGATCCATCTCATCCCCGGCGACCCGGTGCGGGCCTCGCTCGGCCCGGCCGCGCCGGTCGAGCTGGTCAACGCCCGCAAGCAGTTGCTCGGGCTGGACAAGTCGCTGCCCGAGCAGTTCGCCGCCTACGTCGGGCACATCCTCACCGGCGACTTCGGCACCTCTTTCCTGACGGGCGAGCCGGTCGGCGAGGTCATCGCCGCCCGGCTGCCCAACACGCTGGGCCTGGCGCTGCTGGCCACCGTGGTGGCGCTGCTGCTGGCCGTGCCGCTCGGCATGTGGGCGGCCATCCGCACGGAGAACGGCAGGAACCGGGGCACCGAGATCACCTTCAGCTCGGTCACCGGCACCGCCGTAGCCGTCCCGGAGTTCCTGTACTCCATCGCGCTGGTGGCGGTCCTGTCGATCGGGCTCGGCCTGTTCCCGCCGGCCGGCAAGGAGGGGGCGATGTCGTACGTCCTGCCGGTGGCCGCCCTGGCGATCGGCCCGGTCGCGATGATCGCCCGCATCTCCCGGGTGGAGACCCTGCGCGAGCTCGGCACCGACTACGTGCGGCTGGCCCGGTCGAAACGGTTGCCCGCCGCCCGCCTGCACCTGCGGCACGTGCTGCCCAACACGCTGACCGCGACGCTCACCGTGGGCGGGCTGCTGCTCACCTCGCTGATCGCCGGCAGCGTGCTGGTGGAGTACGTCTTCGCCTGGCCGGGGCTCGGCCTGAAGATCGTCGAGTCGATCACGCAGAAGGACTATCCCGTCGCCCAGGGCGTCATCCTCGTCTACGGCGCGATCGTGCTCGTCGTGAACCTCGCCGTCGATCTGATCCTGGGCGCGCTCGACCCCACCTCCAAGATCAAGGAAAACTGATGCGTTTGCGCACCCCGGCCGCCGTCGCCGGAGCCGTGCTGGTCACGCTCATGGTGGTCCTGGCCGTCGTCGGCCCGCCGATCTGGGGCGCGGCGGCGGAGAAGATCGACGCGGGCGCCATCCTGCAGGGCTCCTCGGCCGCCCATCCGCTCGGCACCGACAACCTGGGCCGCGACCTGCTGGCCAGGGTCCTGGTCGCGGGCCGGTTCTCCCTCCTGCTCGCGCTGGCGGCCACGCTCTTCGGCGCGGCCGTCGGCACCGTGCTCGGCGCGCTGCCCTCGGTGCTGCCGCCGCGCGGCGCCCGCTTCGTCACCGGCGCCGTCAACGCCCTCGTCGCCTTCCCCGGCCTGCTGCTGGCCATGTTCACCGCGGTGGTCGCCGGGCTCGGGGCCAAGGGCGCGGTGCTCGGCATCGGCGTGGCCATCGCCCCGAGCTTCGCCCGGCTCACCCAGACGCTGGCCGCGACCATCGCGGGCGCCGACTACGTCGCGGCCGCCCGGATGCTCGGCGTGCCGCGCATGCGCGTCCTGACCAGGCACGTGCTGCCCAACATCGCCGAGCCGCTCATCCTCAACCTCACCCAGGCGCTCGGCGGCGCGCTGCTGGGCCTGGCCGGGATGTCGTTCCTGGGCCTCGGCGTGCAGCCGCCCGCCTTCGACTGGGGGCGGCTGCTGTTCGACGGGTTCGGCCGCATCTACGTCACGCCCGAGGTGGCGCTGGGGCCCGCCCTGGCGGTCGCGCTGGCCGGCATCGGCTTCAACCTGCTGGGGGACGCGCTGGCCAAGGCCGCCGCCCGCACCGCCGTGCACACGCGCGAGGCCAGGCCCGCCGCGCCGCCCGCCCCCGGCGAGCCGGACCCCGAGGCGGTGCTGGAGGTCAAGGACCTGACGGTGACCTTCCCCGGCGGCGTCACGCCGGTGCGCGGGGTGTCGCTGACCGTCGCGCCCGGGCAGATCGCCGGGCTGGTCGGGGAGTCGGGCAGCGGCAAGAGCCTCACCGCCGCCGCGATCGGCGGGCTGGTGCCGTACCCGGGCGTGGTGACGGCGGGCAGGCTGGCGCTGGACGGCCAGGAGATCTCCGAGATGTCGCCCAAGGAACTCGGAACCGCGCTCGCCATGGTCTTCCAGGACCCGATGGCCTCGCTCAACCCCGCGCTGAAGGTCGGCGGCCAGCTGGCCGAGGTCGCGATCGTGCACCAGGGCGCCGGCAAGGCCGAGGCCCACCGGCGCGCCGTCGACCGGCTCGGCCACGTGCACCTGCCCGCGCCCGAACGGGTGGCCCGCCGCCACCCGCACGAGCTGTCCGGCGGCATGCGGCAGCGCGCCGTCATCGCCATGGGCCTCATGGGCACCCCCAGGCTGCTCATCGCCGACGAGCCCACCACCGCGCTCGACGTGACGGTGCAGCGGCAGATACTCAAGCTGCTGCGCGAGGTCACCGACGAGACCGGCGCGGCGGCGTTGTTCATCTCCCACGACATCGCCGTCGTCGGCGAGCTGTGCGACGTGGTCGTCGTCATGTACGCCGGCCGCGTCGTCGAGCAGCTCCCGGTCGAACTGCTGGCCACCGGCGCCGCGCACCCCTACACGCGGGCGCTCATCGACTCGCTGCCCGACATGGACACCGACAGGTCGCTGCCGCTGGCCAGCATCCCCGGCCGTCAGCCCGCCCCTTCCGACGTGGGCGACGGCTGCGCCTTCGCCGCCCGCTGCGAGCTCGCCACGGCCCGCTGCGCCGGCGAGCGTCCCCCTTTGACGTCGTACGGCAAGGCGCACCAGGTCGCCTGCTGGGAGGTCTGATGATCATCGAGAACCTGACGGTGCGGTTCGGCTCGTTCACCGCCGTCGACGACATCACCCTGGAGGTGCCGAGCGGGTCCATCGTCGGGCTGGTCGGCGAGTCGGGGTCGGGCAAGTCGTCGGTGGCCAGGGCGGTGAGCGGCCTGGTGCCGCACACCGGCACCATCACCGGCGCCAGCCGCGTCCAGATGGTCTTCCAGGACCCCTACGCCTCGCTCGACCCCCGGATGAAGGTCGGGGCGTCCATCGCCGAGGGCTGCGGCAAGGGCTCGGTCGAGAGGCTGCTGTCGCTGGTCTCCCTGCCGCCCGAGGTGGCCACGCGCTACCCGCGCGAGCTGTCAGGCGGCATGCGTCAGCGCGTGGCCATCGCCAGGGCGCTGGGCGCCGAGCCCGACCTGCTGGTCGCCGACGAGATCACCAGTGCCCTGGACGTGTCCGTCCAGGGCTCGGTGCTGAACCTGGTGCGCAGGCTCCGCGACGAGCTGGGCCTGTCGATGTTGTTCATCTCGCACAACCTGGCCGTGGTGCGCTACGTCTCCGACGTGGTCGCGGTGCTGCACCAGGGGCGCATCGTGGAGCTGGGGCCGACCGAGGAAGTGGTCGGCGCCCCCGCCCACGACTACACCCGGTCGCTGCTGGAGGCCGTGCCCAGGCTGGGCCGCTCCACCACGTAGAACGCCTTGTCGTGGAAGGCGGTCACCACGCCGCCTTCCACGAGCAGGCCGCCCAGGACCTCGCGGACGGCCAGCCGCCACGCCTTGGCGGCGCCAGGGTCCGTGACGCGCAGCGCCTCGATGTCCTCCGGCAGCGCCACGAGCAGGGTGGTGGCGTCGCTGTCGCGCGTCACCGGCCGTCCGTCCTCGTCGGCCAGCACGATCGCGGCGTCCGCCGGGAGGGGCCGCCGGCCGGGCTCGCCCCGTACGAGGGCCGCCACGTGCGGCGCCGACAACGACCAGGAGGCCAGCACGCGGTCGGAGTCGCTGCCCTGGTTGATGGCGTCGGTCATGACGCCGTAGAAGCTCGGCAGGTACTCCTCGGGACGGGCGCCCAGCTTGGCCAGGTTGAAGTGGGCGTTCCTGCGCACCAGCGGATCGTAGGTCCAGGTGATGCGGTCGATGCCGCGCTCCAGGGCCCAGCTGCGCTGGTGCAGCTTCAGCTCGAAGCCGATGCCGTGGCCGCCGGCCGCGCCGGTGATGTGGGAGTGCAACGTGTTGCCCGCCCCGAAGAAGCCGACGGAGGCGCCCACCAGGCGGCCCGCGTCGTCGTACGCGCCGGCCACGTAGTTGCCCGCGTGCGACATCGCCCGCATCAGCTCGACCGTGATCGGCCGGCTGTCCGGGTCGAAGTGCCAGATCCCGTCGAACAGCTCACTGACCTGCTCGAACTCCGCGATCCCATGGAGTTCCCTGATCGCGATCAACGTGCCGGCCCTCCGAATGCTCAAGTGTCACGGTGACGCTACGGCACTGTGCGGCGGGACCGAATCGTGCGGGACACCAAAGAGCACCCCGGGCTTCGTGGGATCAGACAGCGGCCGGACGCCTTCAGTGGGCGGTCCAGCCTCCGTCGACCGGCAGCACGGCGCCGGTGAGGTAGGAGTGCCGGCCGGCTGAGGTCAGTTCGGCTCGGGCCGGCGCCAGGTCTCGAACGGCGCGGGGGAGCTCATGCGCTCCTTGAACTCGCGCGCCCTGGTCA
>NZ_JBSFGJ010000263.1:0-13506 GCF_053596515.1 Nonomuraea sp. NPDC001684 | reverse complement strand
CCTCGCCCTTGAGCAGCAGGGTCGCGAACACCGAGTCCTTCGGCGTGGACCTGACGGTCTGCGGGCTGCGCTCGATCGCGTGGGCGTTCCCGGGGCGCGGCCGCGTCGGCGGCCTGCGCGCCGAGCACCCGCACCCAGACCTGACCGGCCGCCAGCAGCACCAGGCAGCTGCCCAGGACGGTCAGCGCCAGCCACGCCCACAACTCGCGCCGCCCGTTCCCGGGGCCCTTGCCGGAAACCTCACCAGACGTCATGCCGGGAGCCGCTAACCGAGCAGACCGGCGTCGAAGCAGGTGCGGTCGCCGGTGTGGCACGCGGCGCCGACCTGGTCGACCTTGAGCAGGATGGTGTCGCCGTCGCAGTCGAGGGCCACGCTCTTGACGTGCTGGACGTGCCCGGAGGTGTCGCCCTTGACCCACAGCCGGTCGCGGCTGCGTGACCAGTAGGTGGCCCGGCCGGTGGTGAGCGTGAGGTGCAGCGCCTCGTCGTTCATCCAGGCCATCATCAGCACTTCGCCGGTGTCGTGCTGCTGGGCGATGGCGGGCACGAGGCCGTCCGCGTTGCGCTTCAGCCGTGCGGCGATCTCGGGGTCGAGGGACATGGTGCCATTCAACCAGCCCTCCCCCGTGCTCCCGCCTCCGGCTGGGCCAGCGCCTGCGACAAGGTGTCATGGATGGGGAACAGGGCCGCCAGGTTCGTCCTGCGCAGCCGCCGCAGCACCTGGCCGTCGGAGGCCACCAGCGCCATCGTGCCGTCCCTGTCGCGCAACGCGGCGAGCTGGCGCACCAGGACCCCGAGCCCGGTGGTGTCGATGAAGGTCAGCCCGGTCAGGTCGACCACCAGCCGCGTGCCGTCGGCCGCCATCGCCTCGTCGAGACACCTCCTGACCCGGGCGACGTTGTCCACGTCGACCTCGCCCGCGAGGGCGACCACCACGATCTCCCCGTGCCTGCTGTGCGTCGTCTCCAGTACGTCCACGCCCATGCCTTTCATGACCCTTCCTGGGCGGCCCCGCCGAAAACGTACACCGGCGGGAACGGGTGACGGTGTGTTTTGCCGAGAACGCGCTACGTGATCGCGGGCATCACGGTAATTTCTAGGCGACGCGTGCTAGGGAGGACACATCGTGGTGCACGTCGCGGGCTCGGTCCTCGACCCGGATCTGGGGGACCACGTCTGCCTGCCGTTCGAGGGCGAGCGGGAGCGCATGACGACGACCAGGCAGTTCACACTCAACGGGCTGCGCCGCCGGACCAAGGTGGTGATCATCACCCATGCGGAGACCCCTGAGCGCACCCGGGGCTGGCTGGCGCCGCTCGTCCCGGGGCTCGACGACGCCGAGGCGGCCGGGCAGGTGGAGATCCTGTCCTGCGCCGACACGCACTTCACCGACGGCCGCCTCGACCCCGACCGCCTGCTGCACGCCCTGGCCGACGCCCACCACCGGGCGCGCAGGCACGGCCAGCACGGCGTCTACGCGCTGATCGACGCCTCCTGGGGAGCGCGCGACGCGCAGGCCCAGGCGGCGTTCGAGGCCACCGCCAACGAGCTGTTCGGCGAGCGCTGGCTGGCCGCGGTGTGCCAGTACGACCGCGAGCTGTTCCCTCTCGACGCCATCGAGCGGGCCACCGCGGTGCACCCCATCGCGCCCGAGCAGGCCCTGCTGCGCTTCGCCAGCACCTCCTCACCGCCGGGGCTGCGGGTGTGGGGCGACGTCGACCTGACCAACAGGCCGGCGTTCGGCTCGGTGTTGTCGCCGCTGCAGAAGGAGCCGGGGCAGGTCGTGATCGACGCCTCCCACCTCGACTTCATCGACGCCGGCTCGGCCCGGCTGCTGACCGTCACGGCCGCGGCCAGGCCGTACGGCTCGACCGTGGTCGTCTGCGCCGAACGGGTGGCCCGGGTGCTCCGGCTGGTCAGGGCCGACACGCACGTCGTCGTCCGCCGGGTGGGCGATGGGTAGGCAGGTGCTGCGCGCGACCTTCGCGCGCGGGCGCATCACGTTCCTGCGCAGGGCCGTGGCCGAGCAGGCCGCCTACGAGGGCCTGAGCGGCCGGCGGCTGGAGGACTTCGTGCTGGCGGTCAACGAGATCACCACCAACGCGGTCCTGCACGGCGGCGGCCAGGGGCGGCTGCGGTTGTGGTCGGGCGAGGGACGGCTGTGGTGCGAGGTCACCGACCAGGGCCCCGGACTGCCGCCCGGCTGGATGGGCGAGGCGCGCCCGCCCGCGGGGCTGGAGTTCCGCGGGCGGGGGCTGTGGCTGACCCGGATGTTGTGCGACCACATCACGATCGTGTCCGGCCCCGCGGGCACGAGCGTGACGTTCGCCGCCGCCCTCGACTAGGAACGCGCGCTCAGGAGTGCGCCGCCGAGACCCAGGAGGCGTGCAGATCGGCGTAGACGCCGGGCTGGGTGACCAGCTCGGCGTGCGGGCCGCGCTGCACCAGGCGGCCGGCGTCGAACACCAGCACCTCGTCGGCGTTCTCCGCCGTCGAGAGCCGGTGGGCGATCGAGACGGCCGTGCGGCCCCTGGTGACGCCCTCCAGCGCGCGGGCCAGGCGCACCTCGGTGGCCGGGTCGACGGCCGAGGTGGCCTCGTCCAGCAGCAGCAGGTCGGGGTCGGCGAGGTAGGCGCGGGCCAGGGCGACGAGCTGGCGCTCGCCCGCCGACAGCGACTCCCCGCGCTGGCCGACGGGCGTGTCCAGGCCCGCGGGCAGGCCCTCGACCCAGTCGGCCAGTCCCAGCTCGGTCATCGCGAGCTGGATCTCCTCGCGGGTGGCCGGCGGCCTGCCGTACCGGACGTTGTCCTCCAGGGTGCCGTCGAACAGGAAGCCGTCCTGGGGGACCATGACGATGCGTTCGCGCAGGGAGGAGAAGCGCACGTCGCGCAGGTCGTGGCCGTCCACCGTGACGCGGCCGCCGACCGGGTCCATGAGCCGGGTCAGCAGCTTGGCGAACGTGGTCTTGCCCGACCCGGTCTCGCCGACGACGGCGACGCGCGAGCGCGGCGGGATCTCCAGCGAGACCTCGCGCAGCACGGGCGGGCCGCCCGGGTAGGAGAAGTGCACGTTCTCGAACGCGACCGAGATCGGGCCCCTGGGCAGCCGCACGCCCTTCTCGCCGGGGTCGGCGACGTCCGGCGGGGTGTCCAGGACGCCCAGGATGCGGCGGTAGCCGGCCACCGCGTTCTGGGCCTCGTTCAGCACCTCGGTGGCGGTCTGCAGCGGCGAGACGAACAGCGTGACCAGGAAGAGGAAGGCCACCAGCTTGCCCGCGGTGATGTCGCCGGACACGCCGAGCCGGACGCCGAGCAGCACGATCCCGGCGATGGCCAGCGCGGCGACGATCTCGGTCAGCGGGAAGACGAAGCCGACGATGGTCTGCGCCTTGATCTGCGCGGCCCTGTTGGCGTCCACGGCCTTGTCGATGCGGTCCGCGGTACGCCGCTCGGAGGCGTAGGCCCTGATGACGGCGGCGCCGACGACGGACTCGCTGACCGCGGCGAGCATGTCGCCGGTCCGCTCGCGCACGGTCGTGTACGCCCGCGACAACAGCCGCTGGAACCGCGGCAGCGCGATCATCAGCGGCACGAAGCACACCCACACCAGCAGCGTGAGCTGCCAGGAGTAGACCAGCATGAGCACGCTGGCCACGAAGAGCTGGCCGAACGCCACGATGATCATCAGCCCGCCCCACTGCATGAACGTGCTGATCTGGTCGATGTCGTTGGTGACCCGCGAGACCAGCGCGCCGCGCCGCTCGCTGTTCTGGGTGAGCACCGACAGGTCGTGCACGTGCCGGAACCCGCGCACGCGCAGGCTGGCCAGCGAGGACTCGGTGGCCTTGTACAGGCGCACGTTCATGATGTAACCGGCCAGCGCGGTCAGCAGCACGGCCGCGGCGCACACCAGGACGGCCCGGGTGATGTACGGCAGGTCCGGTGTGCCGCTCTTGATGCCGGTGTCGATCGTCTGCTGCACCGCGATCGGCACGATGATCTTGCCGATGGTCGCCACGACGGCCAGCCCGAGCGTGCCGGCCAGCCCCTTGCGGAACTCGGGGGTGAGCGACAGGCCATGCCAGATGGTGGCCAGCGCCGACCGCTCGACGTTGCCCTGGAGCGCCTCGCTCATGCGCTGACCTCTTCCTCTTCCTCTTCGGCGTCCGGGGCCGGCGACAGGTCGATGGCGGCCCGTTCGGCCTCCTCGCGCTCGTAGGCGGTCACCAGGTTGCGGTATCCGGGGCAGCGCACGAGCAGCTCCTCGTGGGTCCCGCGGTCCTCGACCCGGCCGTGGTCGAGGTAGACCACCTCGTCGGCCAGGGCGATGGTGGCCATCCGGTAGGCGACGACCACGACGGTCGTGGCCTGCGCGGTGTCCCGCAGCCCGTGCAGGATCTTGGCCTCGACCTGGGGGTCCACGCTGGAGGTGGCGTCGTCGAGGATGAGCAGGCGCGGGCGGCGGACCACCGCGCGGGCCAGCGCGATGCGCTGGCGCTGGCCGCCGGACAGCGACGCGCCGCGCTCGCCGACGCGGGTGTCGAGCCCGTCGCCCAGGCGGCCGACGAAGCCGTCGGCCTGGGCCAGGCGCAGCGCCGCCCACACGTCCTCGTCGCCGGCGTCCAGGCCGAGCGCGACGTTGCCGCGTACGGTGTCGTCGAACAGGAACGTCTGCTGCGGCACCAGCGCGGCCGAGCCGGCGATGGCGCCGTAGGGCAGGTCGCGCACGTCGACGCCGTCGAGCAGCACCTGCCCGGAGCCGGGGTCGACGAGCCGGACCAGGAGCTGGACCAGGGTCGACTTGCCCGACCCGGTCGGCCCCACCAGGGCCACGGTACGGCCGGGCGGCACGTCGAAGGTGACATCGTGCAGCACCTCGGCCTGGTCGTAGGCGTAGGACACGCCGGCCACCTTCAGCTCGGCGGGCCCGGACGAGGCCACGGGCGCGTCGCCGTAGTCCATGGAGCCCTCGGCGTCGAGCACGGCCTGCACCCGCTGCCAGCCCACGACGCTGCGCGGCAGCTCGGCCAGCACCCAGCCCAGCGCCCTGATCGGGAAGGCCAGCAGCGTGAACAGGTAGGCGACCTGCACCAGGTCGCCGGAGTCGATCGAGCCGGTGGACAGGCGCAGCGCGCCGACCCCCAGCACGGCGAGCACGCCGATCGTGGGCAGCGCCTCCAGCATGGGGTCGAACAGCCCGCGCACCCGGCCGACGGCGATGTTGGCGTCGCGCAGCTCGTGGGCGCGGCGGCGGAACCGGTCGGTCTCCAGCTCCTCGCGGCCGAGGGTCTTGATGACCAGCGCGCCGTCGAAGCTCTCGTGCGCGATCTCGCTCACCTCGGCGCGCAGCTGCTGGGCGCGGGTGGCCAGGGGGCTGAGCCGCCGCTGGTAGACCAGGTTCAGCACGGCGATGGCCGGGAAGATCAGGAAGCCCACCAGCGCGAGCACGAGGTCGGTGAACAGCATGGCGACGGCCGCGGTGAACAGCATGACCAGCACGCCGACGGCCATCGGCAGCGGCGCGAGCGGCGCCCAGGCGGCCTCGGCGTCGGCGCTGGCGTTGGACAGCAGTTGCCCGGTCGGGTGCCGGTGGTGCCAGGACAGCGGCAGCCGCAGGTACTGCTTGGTCACGTCCCTGCGTGACCTGGCCTGCATGCGGTACTGCACGACGCCGGCCAGGATGCGCCGCCCCGCCACGCCGATCGCCTTGAGCAGCGCGGTGCCGATGATCAGCAGCGCGCCGGTCCACATGGCGCCGGCGGAGGTCCGGCCCTGGTCGAAGGCGGGCAGCACCACGTTCTGCGTCGCCCAGCCCAGTGCCCAGGCCGAGGCGACGGTCATGCCGCCGTAGACCGCGCTGGCCAGCGCGGCCATCGCGAACACGGCTCTCTCCGTGCGAATGGCCACCCCAAGGACCCGCAGTCCTTGACGCATGACGGCCGAGGTGACCTTGCTCGCCACTCGGTATTTTTCCCTTCAAACGTCGATATTTCTATCTATGTCCCTATCACGGCCGGTCGTCTCCTTATTCCCACAGGTAGGCTTGATCAGGTGACTCACGCTCGTGGCGAACGCACCGCACTCTGCGACCTGTTCGACCGGCTCGGCCCCGACGCGCCCACCTTGTGCGAGGGGTGGACCACCTACGACCTGGCCGCCCACCTGGTGCTGCGCGAGCGCCGGCCGGACGCCATGGGCGGCATCGGGATCAGCGCGCTGGCGGGCTACACCGCCTCGGTCCAGAACGGCCTGAAGGCCAGACACCCCTACCCCGAGCTGGTGGGCATCGCGCGCCGGCCGGGCGGCGTCTACGGGCTGCTGCCCTTCCTGGACAAGGCGGTCAACACGCTGGAGTTCTTCGTCCACCACGAGGACGTGCGCCGCGCGCAGCCCGGATGGGAGCCGCGCGAGCTGCCGGCCGACCTCGACGAGCTCATCTGGAAGCGGGTGTCGGCGGGCGCCCGGATCATGCTGCGCCGCTCGCCGGTGCGCCTGGTGCTGCGCCGCGCGGGAGGCGGGACGGCAGGCGGCGGGGTGGCGATCGGCGGGGCGCGGGAGGGGGCCAAGGTTCAGGTCACCGGCACGGCCCAGGAGCTGCTGCTGTTCTGCTTCGGCCGGCAGGAGCACGCCAGGGTGGAGCTGACCGGCGACGACGCGGCGGTGAGCCGGGCAACCGAAGCCCGGCTCGGATTCTGACCGAAACCCTCGGCCCAGAAACCCCTCGTCTTAAACCTCCAGCCCGTACGATGGCACAGGAAAGAAGCCCCCCGGTTAGGATCTTGGACATCTTCACAGAAGATGACCGTGATCGCCCAGATCCGGGTATATACGGCTGGGAATGGACTGCAGGAGGCCCCCCATGCAGGTCAAGAAGGTGGCTACGTACGTTCTGGTGGCGTTCGTGGTCTTCTACCTGTTCACCCGGCCGGCCCAGGCGGCGGCCGCGGTCAACGGCGTGTTTGACGGAATTGTCCAAGGAGCCAACCAATTGGCGGTCTTCTTTACGAATGTTCTGACCTGATGTTCGCGTTCTGTCCGCGCTAGGTGCTTCCACGCGCTGACAGATCGTGTTACGCAGGCAGGATGAGAGATCGCCCCAGCGGCAACAAGATCAATCAGCTCGATCCGCAGGCCCGGCGCGTCCTCGAACGGGCAGAGCTTGAGGGCATCGAGCTGATCCGTTTCCTGTACGCCGACCACGGTGGCGTGGTCCGTGGCAAGGCGGCGTCCCGGTCCCGGTTGGCCGAACGGCTCAACTCGGGCATCGGGCACACGGTGGCCATGATGGCGATGAACATGCTCGACCAGCTTCAGGAGGTCGAGCACCTGGGTCCGGTGGGCGAGGTTCGCATTGTCCCCGACCCGGCCACGTTCGTCCCGTTGCCCCATGCACCGGGCGCCGCCGCGATGCTGTCGGACCTGCGGCGGCCCGACGGCTCACCGTGGGAAGCCTGCGCCCGCACGTTCCTCAAGGACGCCGTGGCGGAGCTGGCCGGCGACGGCTACCGGATCGAGGCGGCCTTCGAGCCCGAGTTCACGCTCGGCCGCCGCCTGCCCGACCCCAATGGCGGCCCCGACCGGCTGGTGCCGCTCGACGACTCTCTCTGCTATGCCGGCACGGGCTTCGACACCGCGCACGACTACACGATCAGGCTCATGCGCGCGCTGGAGACCCAGGGCCTGCGCGTCGAGCACTACCACCCCGAGCTCGGCCCCGGCCAGCAGGAGCTGTCGGTGCACCACGCGCCCCCGCTGCGCGCCGCCGACAACCACGTGCTCTACCGGGAGACCGTGCGCGGCGTGGCGATGCGCATGTCGATGTGGGCCTCGCTGGCCCCCAAACCCCTGGCCGACCAGGCCGGCAACGGCGCCCACCTGCACCTGTCGCTGTGGCGCGACACCCACAACCTGTTCGCCGAGGACGGCCCGGAACGCGCGCACTTCATCGGCGGCCTGCTCGCCCACCTGCCCGGCCTGACCGCCCTGACCTGCGGCAGCGTCAACAGCTTCCGGCGCCTGTCACCCCGCATGTGGTCCAGCGCGTACGCGGTCTACGGCCCCGACAACCGGGAGGCGGCCGTGCGCGTGTGCTCGCCGCTGGGCGAGAGCGGCGAGCCGAACCTGGAGCTGAAGCCGTCGGACTCCTCGGCCAACCCGTACCTGTCGCTCGGCGCGGTCATCCACGCGGGCCTCGACGGCATCCGCCGCAAGCTCGACCCGGGCGAGGCCGTGGACATCGATCCCGACACCGTGCCCGACCGCTATCCCCGCCTGCCCGGCTCCCTGGAGGAGGCGCTCGACGCGCTGGAGGCCGACGAAGTGCTCATGGAGGCGCTCGGGCCGTTGCGGCGCAGCGCGTACCTGGCGGTCAAACGTTCGGAGGCGGCCGCGTTCGCCGCCAAGGACGCCTCCTACGAGCTCTTCCACCACCTGCGGGTGTTCTGACCGCCCGCCGGCCCCGCGCGGGCGGGGCCGGCAGGCGGCCTCAACGGACCTGGCGGCCTCAAGAGGCGAGTGGCCTCAGCGGACCGGGTGGCCCGCCATCCGCAGTGTCTCCTTGACGTCGCCGATCTTCAGCGTGCCGAAGTGGAACACGCTGGCGGCCAGCACGGCGTCGGCACCGGCCTCGATCGCCGGCGGGAAGTCCTCCAGCCGGCCGGCCCCGCCGCTGGCGATCACCGGCACCCGCACCGCCGCGCGCACCGCGTGCAGCAGCTCCAGGTCGTAGCCGTCGAGGGTGCCGTCGCCGTCCATGGAGTTGAGCAGGATCTCGCCGACGCCCAGCTCCTCTCCGCGCGCCGACCACTCCACCGCGTCGATGCCGGCGCCGCGCCGGCCGCCGTGGGTGGTCACCTCGAACCCGCTGGGCATGCCCGGCGCCCGGCGGGCGTCGACCGACAGCACCACGCACTGCGCGCCGAACCGCCGCGACGCCTCGGTCAGCAGCTCGGGCCTGGCGATGGCCGCGGTGTTCAGGGACACCTTGTCGGCCCCGGCCCGCAGCAGCCGGTTGACGTCGTCGACCGCGCGCACGCCGCCGCCCACGGTGAGCGGGATGAACACCTGCTCGGCGGTCCTGCGCACCACCTCGAGCATGGTCTCCCGCTCGCCCGACGAGGCGGTGATGTCGAGGAAGGTCAGCTCGTCGGCGCCCTCCTCGTCGTAGCGCCTGGCCAGCTCGACCGGATCTCCCGCGTCGCGCATGTTCTCGAACTTGACGCCCTTGACGACCCGCCCGGCGTCGACGTCGAGACAGGGGATCACTCTTACCGCTACGGTCATGCTCGCAGTGCCTCGATTTCGATCTCGACCAGCATTCGAGGGTCGACCAGCCCGGCGACCCTCACTCCTGTGCAGGCGGGCCGCACGTGCCCGAAGACTTCGTAGATGGCCCGGCCGACGAGGTCGAAGTGGCGCTGCTCCACCACGTAGTAGCGGACCATGACGACGTCCTCGCGGGTCAGGCCGCCGACCTCGACGGCGTCCAGCGCGATGTCGATGGCGGTCAGGCTCTGCCGGTAGGCGTCGCCGACATGGCGTACCTCGCCGTCGATCGTGGCCGTGCACCCGGAGACGATCACGCGCTCGCCCACGACCACGGCGCGGGCGTACCCGTACTTCTCCTCCCAGATGCCGCCCGAGAACACCCTCGGACCGGTGCTTTCCATGCTGACGCTCATCCCGCCCCCTCCCGGCGAAGCTAAACGCGTACCGCGGCCAGCGCGTCCTCAAGAGTGAACGCGTGAGCGTACAGGGCCCTGCCCACGATGGCTCCCTCCACTCCGTCCGGGACGAGAGAAGCCAGTGCCACCAGGTCGTCAAGACTGGACACGCCGCCACTGGCGATCACGGGCTTGTCGGTGTGCGCGCAGATCCGCCGGTAGAGGTCGAGGTTGGGCCCCTGCAGCATGCCGTCCTTGGTCACGTCGGTGACGACGTAGCGGGGGCAGCCGTCGGCCTCCAGGCGGTCGAGCACCTCCCACAGGTCGCCGCCCTCCTTGGTCCAGCCGCGGGCGGCCAGCGTGGTGCCGCGCACGTCGAGGCCCACCGCGATCCGGTCGCCGTGCTCGGCGATGATCTTCCGGCACCAGTCGGGGTTCTCCAGGGCGGCGGTGCCGATGTTGACCCGGCGGCAACCGGTGGCCAGGGCGGCGGCCAGCGACTCGTCGTCGCGGATGCCGCCGGACAGCTCCACCTTGACGTCGAGCTTGCCGATCACCTCGCTGATCAGCTCCTTGTTGGAGCCCCTGCCGAACGCGGCGTCGAGGTCGACCAGATGGATCCACTCGGCGCCCGCCTCCTGCCAGGCCAGCGCCGCGGCGAGCGGCTCGCCGAAGCCGGTCTCGGTCCCGGCCTCACCCTGGACGAGGCGCACGGCCTGGCCATCGGCGACGTCCACGGCGGGAAGCAATACGAGCGACATTCAGGTCCTCCGGTCGAAAGCGAGGGTCACGACAACAGGTGCGAGCAGCAGGGAGAAGACGAACACGGCGAGGCTCACCGCGGGCGAGCCCCAGACCAGCCACACGATCGCCTGCACGATCAGGAAGCCGAGCGCCACCGCGACGTTCTGGGCGCGATGGCGGCGGGCGATCAGGCCGCCCTGCCGGGCGAACCGGACCGGGCGCGGGATCAGGCGGGCGATCAGGGCGCGGCGCCGGGCGCGGCGTGCCTGCCGCTCCTCGTTGAGCCGGATCGCGCGCGCCCGCTCGGCCTCCCGCTCGGCCCGCCGGCGCGCCCGCTCCTTGCTCATACCGTCTCTAGCCAGTTCCTCAGCAGGGCGGCTCCGGCGTCGCCGGACTTCTCCGGGTGGAACTGGGTGGCCATGAGCGGGCCGTTCTCGGCGGCGGCCACGAACGGCACGCCGTGCTCGGCCCAGGTCACCACGGGCGCGGCGAAACCGGGGTCGGCCGGCTGCAGCTCCCACTCGCGCACGCCGTAGGAGTGCACGAAGTAGAAGCGGGTGTCGGCGTCGAGCCCGGCGAACAGCACGCTCTCAGCGGGCGCCTTGACCGTGTTCCACCCCATGTGCGGCAGCACGGGCGCCTCCAGCCGCTCGACCGTGCCGGGCCACTCGCCGCAGCCCTCGGTCTCGACGCCGTGCTCGACGCCCCGCGCGAACAGGATCTGCATGCCGACGCAGATGCCCAGCACCGGACGCCCGCCGGCCAGGCGGCGGCCGATGACCCGGTCGCCGTGCACGCCCTTGAGCCCGGCCATGCAGGCCGCGAACGCGCCGACGCCCGGCACGACCAGCCCGTCGGCGTTGAGCGCCGCGTCGAAGTCGGCGGTCACGGTGACGTCCGCGCCCACCCTGGCCAGGGCCCGCTCGGCCGAGCGCAGGTTGCCCGAGCCGTAGTCGAGCACCACGATGTTCTTGCTCACCACCACAACACCCCCGCCGTGATCGCCATCGCCGCGCCGAGCGCGCAGACCGCGGCGCCCACCTTGAGACCCTGCTTGGCCAGCGAGAACACGCCGCCGCCGAGGAACAGCCCGAGGAACACCATGACGCCCGCGATGAGGTTGTCGGTCACAGCACACCCTTGGTGCTCGGCACGCCCGAGGCGCGCGGGTCGAGCTCGGACGCCTCGCGCATCGCCCTGGCCAGCGCCTTGAACTGGGCCTCGACGATGTGATGGGCGTTGCGCCCGTACGGCACGTGCACGTGCAGGCAGATGGCCGCCTGGGCCACCAGGGACTCCAGGATGTGCCGGGTCATCGTCGTGTCGTAGTCGGGGCCGATCATCGGGGCCATGCCCGCGGGCTCGGTGTGCACGAGGTACGGCCGCCCGGACAGGTCGACCGTGACCTGGGCCAGCGACTCGTCCAGCGGGCACGACGCGCTGCCGAACCGCCGGATGCCGGACTTGTCGCCCAGCGCCTGGCGGAAGGCCGCGCCCAGCGCCAGCGCGGTGTCCTCGATCGTGTGGTGGGAGTCGATGTGCAGGTCGCCCTCGGTCTTGACGGTCAGGTCGAACAGACCGTGCTTGCCGAGCTGGGCCAGCATGTGGTCGAAGAAGCCCACCCCGGTCGAGACGTCGACCAGGCCGGTGCCGTCGAGGCCCACCTCGACCAGGACCGAGGTCTCCTTCGTTGCCCGCTCCACGCGCCCTACGCGACTCACAGAACCTCCTCCATCGCGGCGCGGAAGGCCGCCATCTCCTCGCCGGTGCCGATCGACACACGCAGCCATTCTGGCGGGCCCACCTCGCGGATGAGCACACCGCGTGCCAGCAGCCCCTCCCACACCTCGCGCCGGTCGGGGAACCGCCCGAACAGCACGAAGTTGGCGTCGGAGTCGGCCACCGACAGCCCCTTGCCGCGCAGCCAGGCGACCGTGGCGTCACGCTCGGCGCGCAGCGCGTCGACCGTGCCGAGCAGCTCGGCGCGGTGGCGCAGCGCGACCCGCGCGGCCGTCTGGGTGAGCGTGGACAGGTGGTACGGCAGCCGCACCAGCAGCAGCGCCTGCACCACGGCCGGGTGCGCGGCCAGGTAGCCGAGGCGGGTGCCGGCCATGGCGAACGCCTTGGACATCGTGCGGGTGACGATCAGCCTCGGGTGCCGCGGCAGCAGCGTGAGCGCCGACGGAGTGCCCTGGCGGGCGAACTCGGCGTAGGCCTCGTCGATCACCACCACGCCCGGCGCGGCGGCCAGTACGGCCTCGATCGTCGACAGCGGCTGCGCGGTGCCGGTCGGGTTGTTGGGCGAGGCCAGGAAGACGATGTCGGGCCGGTGCTCCTCGATCGCCGCGACGGCCTTGCCGGGGTCGAGGGAGAAGTCGTCCTCGCGGGCGGCGCTGATCCACTCGGTGCTGGTGCCGGTGGTGAGGATCGGGTGCATCGAGTACGACGGCTCGAACCCGATGGCGGTGCGCCCGTGGCCGCCGAAGGCCTGCAGGATCTGCTGGAGCACCTCGTTGGAGCCGTTGGCCGCCCACACCTGCTCGGGGCTCAGCCCGTGGCCCAGGTAGGCGGCCAGGTCGGCGCGCAGCCCGGTGGCGTCGCGGTCGGGGTAGCGGTTGAGCTCGCCCGCGTTCGCCGCGACGGCCTGCGCCAGGTCGGCGACCAGCGCGGGCGAGGGCGGATAGGGGTTCTCGTTGGTGTTGAGCCGGACCGGCACGTCGATCTGCGGCGCGCCGTAGGGCGAGCGGCCCTTCAGGTCGTCGCGGATCGGCAGGTCGTCGAGGGTCACATCGGCGGGGTTCACTCTGACTCCGTGGGGACTCGCCAGTCGAAGCGGGCGCGGATCGCGGCGCCGTGCGCCGGCAGGTCTTCGGCGTCGGCCAGCACCGACACGTGGGCCGCCGCGCCGGCCAGCGCGTCGCGGGTGTAGTCGACGACGTGGATGCCGCGCAGGAACGACTGCACCGACAGGCCGCTGGAGTGGCAGGCGCAGCCGCCGGTGGGCAGCACGTGGTTGGACCCGGCGAGGTAGTCGCCGAGCGAGACCGGCGCGTAGGGGCCGACGAAGATCGCTCCGGCGTTGCGGATCCTGGCCGCGACCT
>NZ_JBSFGJ010000262.1:0-13579 GCF_053596515.1 Nonomuraea sp. NPDC001684 | reverse complement strand
CGCCTGCAGCGGCTTCATCGACGATCGCGGCGAGGCCGGCACGTGCACCGCTCCCCGCGTCTCCACCGGGACGCCCTGCGCGTCCACGGTGAGCCCCGGCGGCTGCTGAAGGCCGTGCCGAGCCTGTCGTCGGTGCGGGTGGCCGAGCCCGGCCCCGAGGAGAGCGCCGAGGACCTGGTCGTGGTGGAGGACCTGCGCAAAGTGTTCCCGTTGCGGGGCGGCGCCGGGGAGTTCACGGCGGTGGACGGGGTCTCCTTCACGATCCCGCGCGGCCGTACCGTCTCGGTCGTGGGCGAGTCGGGCTCGGGCAAGTCGACCACCGCGAACCTGCTGCTCGGCCTGGACGGCATCACCTCCGGCCGGATCCTGTTCGACGGCACCGACCTGACCTCGCTCGGCCGCCGGGAGCTGTTCGCCTTCCGCCGCCGGGTGCAGCCGGTCTTCCAGAACCCGTACGCCTCGCTCGACCCCCGCTACACGGTCGAGAAGTCGATCGCCGAGCCGCTGCGCGTGCACCGGGTGGGCACCCCGGCCGAGCGCGCGCGGACCGTCACCGAGCTGCTGGAGAAGGTGTCGCTGCCGGCGTCGGTGGCCGAGCGGCTGCCGCACGAGCTGTCCGGCGGCCAGCGGCAGCGGGTGGCCATCGCGCGGGCGCTGGCGCTCTCCCCCGAGCTGGTCGTGCTCGACGAGGCCGTCTCCGCGCTGGACGTGCTGGTCCAGGCCCAGATCCTGGAGCTGCTCGCCGAGCTGCAGCGCGACCTCGGGCTCAGTTACCTGTTCATCAGCCACGACCTGGCCGTCGTCCGGATGATCTCGCACCGGGTGCACGTGATGCAGGCGGGCCGGATCGTGGAGAGCGGCACGGCGGCCGAGATCTTCGGCTCGCCGCGCGCCGACTACACCCGCGAGCTGCTCGCCGCCATCCCTGGACGGGCCGCCTGATGGTAAGTTGGAAATCCGGACCTACCTGAGCGGAGGGGCCTTGTCCCGCCCGAGAGAGTGCTCGATCGCCAACGCGCTGGCCGTCGTGGGCGAGCGGTGGAGCCTGCTGGCGATGCGCGAGATCATGCTCGGGGTGCGCCGCTTCGACCAGATCGCCCGCAACACCGGCGCCAGCCGCGACATCCTCACCGCCCGGCTGCGCAAGCTGGTCGAGGTGGGCCTGCTGGAGCGGGTGCCGTACGAGCGGCACCCGCCGCGCCACGAGTACGTCCTCACCGAGTCGGGCCAGGCCCTGCACACGGTCCTGCTCGCCCTGATGGACTGGGGCGACCGGTACGTCACCGAGGGCGAGCCGCCCACCGTGTGGCGCCACTCGTGCGGCGAGCCCCTGGAGCCGCTCACGGTGTGCGCGCACTGCCGGGAGCCGGTGCGTCCACAGGAGCTGACCGTGATCCGGGTGGACCAGCCGCGGTAGCGGGGACCGTTTCCCCAGGGGTCCGCCGGGAGGGGTGGTAGGGCCTGCCCTACCACGTAGTGGCCCGCCGCCAGGATCGAGCGCTCCCCCGCCGGGCCCGTAGCGTCGTAGCCATGACAACCCTCCGGCACCGCGTCGCCACCGACACCCGTTACACCCTGCTCGGCCTCCCCACGGCCGCCGCCTCCTTCACCCTCGCCGTCGCCGGAGTCTCGGCCGGTCTCGGCTCGGCGGTCGTGTTCGTCGGGCTGCCCGTCCTGGCCGCCACCGCCGCCATGGCCCGCCACTTCGCCGACCTGGAGCGCGCCGCGCTCCCCGGAGTGCTCGGCCACCCGATCGCCCGCCCCCGCTACGCGCAGACCCCCGCGGGGGCGGGTTCCTTCCGCCGCATGATGAACCCGCTGGCCTCCGGCCAGGCGGCGATGGACCTGCTGCACGCGATCATCACCTTCCCGGTCTCGCTGGCCGCCGCCGTCGTGAGCGCGGTGTGGTGGGCGGGCGCGCTGCTCGGCCTGACCTTCCCGGTCTACGGCTGGGCGATCGCCGCGATCCCCGGCGTGGACGGCGGCCTGCCCGCCCTGCTCGGCCTCGGCACCGGAACCGTGCCGTTCGTGGTGTTCAACACGGCGGTGGGCCTGCTGTTCGCGCTCACGCTCGTCCCGGTGGTGCGGACGGCGGCCCTGGTGAAGGCGAGCGTGTCCCAGGCCCTGCTGACCCGCGCCCACGTTCCGTCCGTGGAGGCTGCGTCCCCGGTCTGGGTGACAGCCCGCTAGGGACGGGGTTACCCTCCCAAGTGCCGACGTTTCCGATCTTGTGAGGGCAGGGAAGCCGTGCCGTCGTGGGCAGAGCTGCCGATCGGCCAGGTGGTACGGCTCGACGCCGACCCCGACGCCGTGGCGCTGGCCCTCGATCCCCTGCCGGACGACGCCCCGGCCGTCGTCACCTACTTCGCCGCCGAGGAACGTTCCGTCGCCGACCTGGCCGCCTCCGTCCTGCGTGAGCTGGACAAGGCGGCCATCGCGCTGTTCCCGGCCTGGTTACCGGGGGCCGAGGGCATCGAGGGCCCGTCCGGGGTGAACGTGGCCGCGGTCCAGGCGCTGGCCCTGCGCAGGGCCTCGGTGACCGGCCACTTCGGGCCGTTCCTCGCCGAGCTGGCCCGGCGGGCGCTGACGGGCGCACCCAGCGCTCTGGCGCCGGAGGTCCGGGCGGCGGGGCTGGTCAGGGTGCTGGCCGACAGCTTCGGCCGGGCCCGGCTGGCGGTCCTGGTACGAGTGCCGGACGGGCTCGGCGCGGCGGCCCGGGAAGTGCTGGTCGCCGGGTGCGAGTGGCTGGCGCACCGGGGCCGGGCCGGCGTCTGGCTGGCGGGCGCGCCCCTGCACGACGACCGCGTGCGGACGATCGCCACCCCGCTCCCCGCGAACCCGCTCCCGGCAGCTGCAGTTGGCGCCCGCGAGGCCGTCCCGGTTCCCGCGACCGCCGATCGGGCGCCCGCCGTCGCGTATCCGCCGGTGGCGGGCAGGCCGCATCCGGGCAGCGCGAGCGAGCGGGCGCTGGAGGCCGCCTTGTCCGCGCGGGCGTGGGCCGGGGGCCGGGCCTGGAACCAGACGTACCGGCCGGGGCCGCTGGCCGTGCCGATCCGGGTGGACCTGCTCTGGGAGCGGGAGCGGTGCGTCGTGGAGATCGACGGCCCCGACCACCGGGCGCCGGCCAAGTTCGCCGCGGACCGGCAGCGGGACGTGCTCCTGCAACTCGACGGTTACGCCGTGCTGCGCTTTCCCGATGCTCAGGTGATGACTGACATGGACACCGTCGTCCGTCAGATCGGCCAGTTTCTGCGGAACCGCCGCAGAGCGGAAGGATGAGATATGCCGGACAAAGGGCTGACCCTGCCCGAGTTCACTGCCCTGCTGGTGCTGGCCGTCGAAGCCCGCGAGGTCTCCAACAGCGAGCTCAAGGAGCACTACAGGCTGACCATCGACGGTCAGCGGCGGCTGAAGCTCAACGACCTGAAGCTGGTCGAGAGCCACCGGCCCAGGGGCGGCCGCGCCTTCGTGCACGTGCTCACCGACTCCGGGTGGGCCAGGCTGGCCGAGGACCTGCGGGCGGGGGCGATCCCGCCGCAGACCGGCTCGTCGGGGGCCATCGCGCGGGCCCTGCTCGAATGGCTGCCCCGGTTCATGCGGCGCACCGACCAGCGGCTGTCGGAGATCTTCCAGCCGGAGCCGGACGTCGTTCCCGCCGGTCTGGAGTCCCGCATCCGGGCCGCGTACGCCGAGCTGGCCGCCGCGCCCGGCTCGTGGGTGAGCCTGACCCCGCTCCGGCGGCTGCTCCCCGCCGTGCCGAAGCACGAGGTGGACGAGACGCTCGTCCTGATGGAACGCCTCCCGGACGTGAACCTGGTCCCGGAGTCGAACCAGAAGACGCTCACGCCCGAGGACCGCGAAGCGGCGGTGATCATAGGCGGGCAGGACAAGCATCTGCTGTGGATCGGCGAGCTGTGAGCGGCGGCGGCATCGCGGACCTGGCCGCGCTGACGTTCAACTACACCGAGGGCGCCGACGACGTGTGGCGCCGCTCCCCCTTCCACGTCGACGGCCTGCACGGCGCGTCGACGAAGATCCTCCTCGACGGGCTGGCCGAGGCCGCCCACCGGCCGGACAGCAGCCCCATCGGCGTGGTCGTGCAGGGCCAGCGCGGCACCGGCAAGACCCACCTGCTCGGCTGGCTGCGCGAACGCGCCCAGCGCGAGGACGGCTACTTCGTCCTGGTCGGCCTGCTGGACGCCAAGGGGTTCTGGGAGAGCATCGTGGTCTCCCTGCTGGACAGCCTCTCCCGGCCCCGCCACGACGGGCAGACGCAGCTCACCGTGCTCCTGGACCGCCTGGCCATCATGGCGGGGCTGTCCCGCATGGCCCGCCGCTCGATCACCGGCAAGCGCGGCCTCACCCGGGACGAGCTGGACGCCTTCGTCACCGCGTTCCGCCGCGTCGGGGGCCAGGTCGGCCGCGACAGCCAGGACGCCGCGCGCGCCCTGGTCCTGCTGGCCGGAGACGATCCGGGGCTGCAGGACCTCGGGGAGTCGTACCTGTCGTCGGCGCCCGAGGGCGAGCCGGGCGAGCGGGCCCGCTGGGGCATCCGGCAGCTCGGGCGCACGCCGCAGGAGATCGTCAGGGACCTCTCGCGGCTGATGGCGCTCACCGGCCCCACGATCGTCGCGGTGGACCAGATCGACCCGCTCGTCGCCCAGTCCCGGGTCACCACCTACGGCGGCGCCGGGCACGACCCGGCCGAGCAGCTCATGATCGAGCGCATCGCGGGCGGCCTGATGGCGCTGCGCGAGGTCACCCGCCGGACGTTGACGGTCGTGACCTGCATCCCCGCCACGTGGGCGCTCATCGAGCAGGTGGCGGTCGACACCGTGCGCGACCGCTTCCGCCAGGCGGTCCCGCTCATGACCATCCCCGACGCGGCCACCGCCCGCTCCCTGGTCGCCACGCGCTTCGAGGTGCAGTACGGCGAGGCGGGCGTCAAGCCGCCTTACCCGACGTGGCCGGTCCGGCCGGAGGCGTTCGAGCAGGCGCCCGGGTTCACCCCGCGCGAGCTGCTCATCCGGATCGACCGGCACGTCCGCGCCTGCCTGCTGGAGGGCGAGGTCAGGGAGCTGACCGGGTTCACGGCGGAGGCGGCGCCGCGTCCCGCTGACCACGCCGGCCCTGTCGCGGCGGCCGGCGCCGCCGATCTCGCCGCGCTCGACGCCCGCTTCGCCGAGCTGCTGGCGGCCGCGCAGGCTCCGGTGATCGACCAGGCCAGTGAGGACACCGCGATGCCCGCGCTGCTGGCCGCCGGGCTGTCCGCGTGGATCGCCGAGCGGGGTGAGGCCAGCCGGGCCTTCAGCCTGGACCCGCCGCCGAGCGCCAAGCCCCCGCTGCACGCCCGGCTGCGCCGCACGCTCGACGAGAGCAGGGAGGACGAGGTCCACTGGGCCTTCCGCGCGGTCAGCGCGACGCACGGCAACGCGGCGCTGAACCGCCTCCGCAAGGCGTGCGTGGCGGCCGGACTCGACGCGGAGGTGCCCAAACGCCGGTTGTTCCTGCTGCGCGACACCCCGTGGTCGCCGGGGCCGGCGACGCGGGAGGCGATCGCGGCGTTCGAGCGGGCGGGCGGCAGGACGCTGCGGATGAGCCGCCAGGACCTGCTGACCCTCGCCGCGCTGCGCGCCCTGGTCGCGGAGAGCCCGCCGGACCTGGCCGCCTGGCTCGCCGCGCGGCGGCCGACGTCCGGGATCGGCTTCCTCACCGAGGCATTGGCCGACGCGTGGAGCGTTCCCGCCGTACCGGCCCCCGGGATCCCCGTCACGGCGCGCAGCCAGGACGGCGGCGACCAGGACCACTCCCTGACGATCGGGCGGCGGATCGCGGACGGCGAGCCGGTGCGGATCGCGCTGGAGGCGCTGCGCAAGCACACCGCGATCTTCGCCGGTTCCGGCTCGGGCAAGACCGTGCTGATCAGGCGGCTGGTCGAGGAGTGCGCGCTGCGCGGCGTCTCCTCGATCGTGCTGGACCCGAACAACGACCTGGCCCGGCTGGACGAGCCGTGGCCCGAGCCGCCGCGCACGTGGGCGGAGGGCGACGCCCGCCGCGCCGAGGAGTACCTGGCGGCCACCGAGGTCACCGTCTGGACGCCGGGACGGACGGGCGGACGCCCGCTGAGCTTCCAGCCGCTGCCCGACCTGGCGAGCCTGGCCGGCGACCCCGACGAGTTCGCCGAGGCGGTCGAGGCCGCGGTCGCGTTCATCGTGCCGCGGGTCAGGCTGGACGCCAACACCGAAAAGGCGCTGCGCGGGCAGGCCGTGCTCAGGCGGGCCCTGGCCGCCTACGGAGGCGGCGGCGCGACCAGTCTGAGAGGGTTCGCGGCGTACCTGGCCGACCTGCCGGACGGGGTGAGCGAGCTGGCCAGCGCCCGGCGCATCGCGGCGGACCTGTCCCAGTCGCTGACCGCGGCGATGGACAACGACCCGCTGTTCGGCGGGGCCGGCGAGCCGGTCGATCCCGGGTTGCTGGTGACGCCGCCGCCGGGCCGGCGGGCCCGCGTCTCGGTGATCAGCCTGGCCGGGCTGCCGGGCCTGGAGCAGCGGCAGAGCTTCGTCAGCCGGCTGCAGATGGAGCTGTTCGTCTGGTTCAAGCGGCACCCCGCCCAGGACCGTCCGCTGGGCGCGCTGTTCGTCATGGACGAGGCGCAGACGTTCGCGCCCGCGGCGGGAGGCGCGTCGGTCTCCACCCGCAGCACGGTGCTGCTCGCCTCCCAGGCCCGCAAGTACGGCCTGGGCCTGGTCTTCGCCACGCAGGCGCCCAAGGGGCTGCACAACCAGATCCCCGGCAACTGCGCCACGCAGTTCTTCGGCCTGCTGAACGCGCCGATCCAGATCAGCGCGGCCAGGGAGATGGCCCAGTTCAAGGGCGGCGGCGACGTGCCGGACATCTCCCGGCTGGGCGCGGGCGAGTTCTACGTGGCCGGTGAGGGCGGCGGGTTCTCCAAGGCGCGCGTGCCCATGTGCCTGACGCACCACCCGAAGGCACCGCTCACCACGGAGGAGGTCGTCGCCAGGAGCCGCGGGGGCGCCTGATCGCCACGGTCCCGGCCGCGGAGGGGGCGGCCGGGACCGCGCCCTACGTCAGCCGTCTCAGGAGGACGAGCGAGCCATACTGCGGGTGGAGGCGAGCAGGCGGCGGCCCAGGACGGCCAGGTAGAGCGCCCAGCCGGCGCCGACCACGGCCAGGGCGGCGACCGGCTGCCAGCCCGGCAGCTCCTCGACGGCCCGGCGGCACACGGCGACCGTCACCGGGACCGTGTAGAGCGCGAAGAAGGCCAGCCCGAGCACCCGCCCTGCCACGAGGAACCAGGCGTACACCCGGACGCCGCGCGGCGCCGTACGGGTGCGCCGCGCCCGCAGGTACGCCTGCGCGTCAGCCATGAGGTTCTTGTTGCCGCCGGCGTTGGCGATGGCGTAGTAGACGTCGGTGCGCATGAAGAACAGGAACTGCCAGGCGATCTGCGACAGGCAGATGACCACCACCAGCCGCACCACGGGCAGGTCGGCGGCGTACAGGACGCAGGTCCCGGCGCAGGCGAGGAACCAGTCCACCCGCATGCCCGCCAGGTGGGCGCGGTAGCGGGCGCGCCTGGGCACGCCCCAGATGCCGGTGATCCTGGTCTGCACGACGAGGAACTGCAGGCGGGTGCCGAGCGACAGCTCGGCCCGCACGCCGAGCGACCGGGCCGCGGCGATGTGGCCGAGCTCGTGGACCAGCACCAGCAGCCAGGAGCCCGCGGCGAAGGCGACGGTGAAGGTGAGGCTGTCCGACCAGACCAGCGAGGAGAACGACGGCAGCACGCCGGGCCTGGCGACCGCCGCGGCCAGGGCGCACACGGTCAGCGCGGCCAGCACGGCGTGCGCCGGGCGGGAGAACAGCCAGGCCACGTGGCCGGGCCTGATCCGGTCCCACAGGTTGGGCGGACGCCGGGGCCGGCTGAGCAGCCCGGCCGCGCCGAGCCCGGTCACGAACTCGGCGACGTCCACGTCCAGACCGCTTTCGGCCAGCACCAGGGCGCGGGCCTCGGCGGCCGTCCTGGTGCCGTCGAGCGCCTCGACCACGGCCGCCGCCACGCCGGGCACGTTGACGAACGTCTCGCCGTTGCCGATGACGTAGTCGTCCGGGCCGTCGGCCACCACGCTGAGGAACGACAGGTCCGTCAGCGGCTCGGCCTTCACCCGCACACCTCGCAGCCGTCGCGGCGGTCGAAGTCGTAGGCCGTGGTGGTCAGCGTGAGCAGGTCGAGCCAGAGGCTGCGGCCCTCGACGGCGGGGTCGCCGGTGCCGGTCAGGAAGCGGATCACCTCGGACGCGAGCATGCCCGACACGATCCCGCACAACGGCCCGAACGACGGGATGGCCCGTCCGGGGTTGTCGTTGGCCGGCAGGACGGTGGAGCCGTACCGCGCGGCCAGGGCGGCCTCCTGGCAGGCCAGACAGCCGGTCTTGCCGGGCACGACCAGCGGGCCGAGCAGGCCGACGTGCTGGTTGAAGCCGCCGGTGACGAACGGCGTGCCGGCCCGCACGCAGGCCTCGTTGACCCAGCGGCGGATGTGCGGCTGCGGGGTGTCGACGGTGTTGACCACGAGGTCGGCGTCGGTGACGACGTCGGAGGGTCCGGTGATGCGCCGCTCGACGCGCGTGACGCGGACGTCCGGGCAGTGCTCGCGCAGCCGGCGGGCGGCCGCGGCCGTCTTGGGCTGGCCGAGGTCGCGGACGGTGTAGAGGTGCTGGCGGTGCAGGTTGCCGATCTCGACGCGGTCGTCGTCGAGCAGGGTCAGGCGGCCGACGCCGGAGGTGGCGAGGTGCAGGGCGACCTGGCCGCCGATCGCGCCGGCGCCGAGCACCGCCACGTGCCGGCCGGCGAGGTCGCCGAGCGCGGCCACGGCCCGGTCGGCCGGCTGGAACATGGCCATGAACAGCGCGAACCTGGACAGTCTGGCGTCGGCGGCGAGTGTGACCAGCTCGGCGTCGGTGACCAGGAAGCGGGCCGCGCGCAGCTGTTCGACGGCCGAGTCGATCTCGGCGGGGGTGAGGTCGTCGAGGAGGTCGTACAGGTCGGACTGCTCGACGGGGGTCTCGGCGCACAGGCGCAGCAGGCGGCGCAGGGGTGGCGGCGCAGGGTCGAGGATCTGGCCGGTCGGGGGGAAGTCGCCGAGCCGTACGCGCCCGCGGGCGTCGTCGATGAACAGGGGGAAGACCGGATTCACCTGAATCCTGGGCATGAAGGCGGCTCCCGGGCGAGTGAGGGCCTCCCGCGGGGTCGGGCCGCGTCGCGGGAGGCCCGAAGAGGTCAGCAGCTGTTGCTGTTTCCGGTGGTCTCGACTTCTTCGACCTTCTTGATCTCGATCGTCATGAGCGATCCTTCCGTCGATCTTGATGGGCCGATGAGATCATAAAGTAAAGATCGCCCCTTTTGATAGACCCAAGTACGAAATATCCGCGAAATCGTCTTATATCCGCGCAATAAAGTCGCGGGATCGTTTCCACATAAGCGCCGCCGACTCTTCGGAGTATCCGGGAAGATCGGGATCGGCGAACAAGTGCACATTTCCCGGATAAATGAAGCACTCGAATAACGGCCCGAGCTCCGTCCGCAGGCTGCGGACGTCACCGGCGTCCACCCACGGGTCGCCCTCCGCGTAGTGGAGCTGCACCGGCACCGAGACCGGCCACCCCTGCGCGCTCACCTCGGCCACGGCCGCGCAGCCGTGGTAGAGCAGCAGCCCCCGGGCCAGCGGATGCGTGGCGGCCAGGAGCTGGGCCCCGAACCCGCCCAGCGAGAACCCGGCGAACACGACCGGTCCGCGCACCTGCGCGGCGATCTCCCGCCAGCGGCGCGCGAGCTCGTCGAAGCCGATCGCGTCCCGTTTGCGCAGTCCGGATTCGAGGTCGTCGAAGACCTCGCCGTCGTAGTAGTCGGGCGTGCGCACGACGTGCCCGCCCGCGCGAAGCGCCTCCGCGGCCCCTGTTACCCCCGGTCGCAGGCCCTGTGCGGAGTGCAACAGGATGATCTCTGCCATGTGCACTGTGTACCACCGCGCGCAGGCCCCACCAAGGGCCCCGTTCGGGCACCCTCCCGTGCCCCCGCCGCGCCGGCGGGCGGGTCCCCGGGCGGTGGCCATGTCCGCCCGGGGAGGTTGCGCGGGTCAGGCGCAGGTGTAGGCGGACGGCGTCGCGGTGTCGCCGCCCGGCCTGCTGACCTGGAACCCGAAACTGGTGCTCGCGCCGGGCGCGAGCGTGCCGTTGTACCCGGCGTTCCTGGCGGTGACGCTCTGCCCGCTGACGGTGACGGCGGCGTTCCAGGAGCCGGTCAGGGTGTGCCCGGCGGGCAGGGTGAAGGTGACCGTCCAGCCGTTGATCTGGGACGTGCTGGTGTTGGTGACGGTCACGGGCTGGATGACGTACCCGCCGCTCCACTGGGTCTGCACGGTGCCCGCGGCGGTGCAGCCGCCTCCGCCGCCCCCGGTGAGGGTGGTGAAGGTGACCGACGGGGACTCGCCGGACAGGTTGCCCGCGCCGTCGCGCGCCCGCACGTAGACCTGGTACTGGGTGCCCGCGGTCAGGCCGGTCAGGTTGATGCTGTTGCCGGTGGACTGGCCGAGCCGGGTGTCGGTGCCGCCCTGCTCGCGGTAGACGTCGTAGCCGGCCAGGCCGCTGCCGCCGGTGTCGGTGGAGGCGGCCCAGGTGAGGGTGGCCGAGCTCGCGGTGACGTTGCCCGCCGTGGGGGCGCCCGGCGTGCTGGGCGGGGTGGTGTCGGCACTGGTGCCGCCGGCCAGGGCGTCGTGCACGGCGGTGTACGACGGCTTCTGCTGGTAGCTCTCGTTGTAGATCAGCGCGGCGCCCTGGCCGGGGAAGGTGTCGGGCACCCAGGAGTACTTGTCGGTGAAGCCCCAGATCGTGACGCCCTGGCAGGCGGTCACCGCGAGGCAGGCGTTGACGACGTTGCGGTAGTAGGTGGCCTGGGTGGCGTCCTTGGTGGCGTCCCTGGGGGTCTGCATGCGCACGTCCAGCTCGGTGATCCGGACCTGGACGCCGAGGGCGGCGAAGCGCTGCAGGTTCTGCTGGAAGTCGCTGGGGAAGCCGTACTGGATGGCCAGGTGGGACTGGAAGCCGACGCAGTCGATCGGCACGCCCTGCTGGCGCAGCGAGGAGACCAGGTTGTAGATCGCCGTGCTCTTGGCGTTGATGCCCTCGGTGTTGTAGTCGTTGATGCACAGCTTGGCGTCGGGGTCGGCGGCGCGGGCGGCGCGGAAGGCGTCGGCGATGTAGCCCGAGCCCAGCGTGTTGTACCAGAACGACGTGCGCAGGTTGCCGTTGTCCTCGAAGACCTCGTTGACCACGTCCCAGGAGACGACGGCCGGGTTGTCGGCGAAGTGGCCGACGACGTTGGCGATGTGGTTCTGCATGGCCGCGCGCATCGCGGTCGCGCTCAGGCCCTGCACCCAGCCCGGCGTCTGGTTGTGCCACACGAGGGTGTGGCCGTGCACCTGCTGGTCGTTCTGGGCGGCGAAGGCGACGATCGCGTCGGCGCCGGAGTAGTTGAACTGGCCCTGGCTGGGTTCGGTGGCGTCCCACTTCATCGCGTTCTCGGGGGTGACCTGGCTGAACTCGGTCGCCGCGATGGTGCGGTAGGAGGTCTCGCCGGACAGCGGGGTGGTGGCGAGCGCCGTGCCGATGAACTTGCCCTTGGCGGACGCGTGCGCGCGCAGGGGCGCCGAGGCGTCGGCCGAGGTGGCGGGGAGGAGGAATGCTGCGAGAATCCCCAGCAGCGCGAGGACTCTGACGGACAGGGACGAGAGCACGGGCATCTACCTCCGGAGGCAGGCACTCGATTCCGAAACCTTTCGATCCCCAGCGGATCGCATCGCAGACGGTATTGACATGCAAGAGAGCGGTCAATGCCGATCGCGCGCCGCCGCCAAAAGAGCAGTTGACGAGCGAAAAATATCGGCTTCTACATGAAACTTTCATGGGCACCTCCGCCCAGGGTTTTGGCTGCTCTAGCGCGACGTACCTACCGGTCGGTACTGTGAAAGTCCAGAAGAATCGTCTGATGCGGGAGTTCTGCGCATGTCCCTTTCGCACGCCCAGGTCCAAGCCCAGCTCACCGGCCCCGGCCAGCTTTTCGAGACCGAGGAGATCGGCGACACCGGGGTACGCACGTGGAAGCACGCGCCGGCACACTTCCGCGCCCTGCTGGAGACCAGCAGGTTCCACGGCGAGCAGGTCTTCCTGGCCTACGAGGACGAGCACATCACCTTCGAGGAGCACTTCCGCCGCGCCGCCACCCTCGCCCGCCGCCTGGTCGAGGAGTACGGCGTCACCAAGGGCGACCGCGTCGCCATCGCCATGCGCAACTACCCGGAATGGGTGGTCTCGTTCTCGGCCGCGCTGGCCGCCGGAGCCATCGCCGTACCGCTGAACGCCTGGTGGACGGAGGCCGAGCTGGCCTACGGCGTGCGCGACTCGGGGGCCAAGGTGCTGATCGCCGACGGCGAGCGGGCGATCAGGCTGGCCTCCACGGGCGTGCCGATGATCGTGACCAGGGGCGAGGCGCCCGAGGGCGCGCGGTCGTTCGGCGACGTGCTGGGCGAGGTCACCGCCGACGTGCGGCTGCCCGACGTGCGGCTGCCCGACGTCGAGCTGTCCCCCGAGGACCCGGCGACGATCTTCTACACCTCCGGCACCACCGGCCGGCCCAAGGGCGCGCTGGGCAGCCACCGCAACCTTGGCCAGTCCCCCATGACCGTGGCCTACGGCCTCGTCCGCTCGGTCACCATGGCCGGCAAGGACGCGGGCGCGGCGGCGAGCGTGCGCCGGGTGACGCTGCTGACCGTGCCGCTGTTCCACGTCACCGGCTGCTTCTCCGCCATGATCACCTCGATGTTCACCGGCGGCGGCGTGGTGCTCATGTACAAGTGGGACCCCGAGCAGGCGCTGCGGCTGATCGAGCGGGAACGCGTCACCACGATGATCGGCGTGCCGACCAACGCCTGGCAGCTCATGTCGCACCCCGACTTCGGCAAGTACGACCTGTCGTCGCTGACCACCCTCGGCTACGGCGGCGCCCCCGCCCCGCCCAAGCTGCTGGAGCGCATCACCACGAACCTGCCCGACCGCGCCCCCTCCAACGGCTACGGCATGACCGAGACGACCGCCCTGGCCATCGGCAACGGCGGCGCCGAGTACCACGCCAGGCCCGACAGCATCGGCATGCCCTCGGCCGTCGTGGACGTGCGCGTGGTGGACCCCATGGGCGCCGAGCTGCCCGCCGGCGAGGTGGGCGAGCTGTGCGTGCGCGGCCCGAACGTGATCATGGGCTACTGGAACCAGCCCGAGGCCACGGCGCAGACGTTCGTGGACGGCTGGCTGCACACCGGCGACCTGGCCAGGATCGACGAGGAGGGCTTCGTCTACATCGTGGACCGCGCCAAGGACATGGTGATCAGGGGCGGCGAGAACGTCTACTGCGCCGAGGTCGAGGCCGCCCTGTTCGAGCACCCGGCGGTGGACGACGTGGCGGTGATCGGCGTCCCGCACGACGAGCTGGGCGAGGAGGTGGGCGCGGT
>NZ_JBSFGJ010000261.1:0-13668 GCF_053596515.1 Nonomuraea sp. NPDC001684 | reverse complement strand
TTCGCGATCCGGCCCTCGGCTGGCCCTCTTGCGCGGCCGGGAGCCTGGCCTTCCAGCTGTTTGTCTTCGATGCCTTGTTCTTTCCGGCATGTCGGCTGATCGGCGGCCGACGATACGCCTCCTTGCGCAAGCCCATGTTCGAGGTGGGGGCGCTGCTCGACGCGAGTGCGGTCCATGGCGGGCGCAGCGCCTACAACCATCTGCTCTGCCTGGCCGCCACCAACGGCATCGGCGCCACACGCGTGGCCGAGGCGCTTGAGCTGGTCGGATTGGCGAGTGTGGCACGAAAGCGCGTGGCCGGCTTCTCCCTCGGCATGAAGCAGCGACTCGGCATTGCCGCTGCGCTGCTCGGCGATCCTGGTGTGCTGCTGTTCGACGAGCCCGTCAACGGCCTCGATCCCGACGGGGTGCGCTGGATCCGCGACCTGATGCGGTCACTGGCTGCCGAGGGCAGGACCGTTCTGCTCTCCAGTCACCTGATGAGCGAGATGGCGTTGACCGCTGAACGCATCGTGATCCTGGGCCGCGGGCGGTTGGTCGCGCACTCCACGCTCAACGAACTGACCGCACGCTATCCCTCGCTGGAGGACGCCTACATGGCTCTGACGGCGAGCAGCGTCCAGTTCGGAGCAGCGAGATGAGGGCGGCCATGCTGGCCGAATGGCTGAAGCTCCGGTCAGTGACGTCCACCTGGCACGCGATGGGCGCGGCGGCTCTCATGGCGGTGCTCGGCGTGGTCTGGACGCTCTACGTCAGTGACCTCGCCGAAGATCGAGGGACGCTGCAGGCAGCCGCGCCGGAACAAGGATTCCTGCCCCTTCTTCAGATGAGCCTCACCGTGCTCGGCGTGCTGGCGGTCACATCCGAATATGCGACAGGGATGATTCGCGCCAGTCTTACCGTCGTTCCGCGGCGCAGCACCTTATTTCTGGCCAAGGCCGTCGTCGTCGGTCTGGCCACGTTGACAGCGGCTCACGTCATCCTTCTGGTCACCTATTCGGCGAGCCGCCTGATCGCCCACGACCATCGGCTGGGCTTCAACGAGACTTCGCTGGCCGACGACGTGCCGATGCTGTTGGCTGCGGGGATCTCGGTGACCGCGCTGGCTCTGGTGGGGCTCGGCCTGGGCATGGCCACGCGGTCGACGGCTGGCGCGCTCATCTCGGTCGTGGCCTTGCTGTTCGTCCTGCCCGGTGTCGTCGTTTACCTACCTGCGCCGTGGAACACGCGTGCCGCATCACTACTGCTGCCGAACCTGGCTCCCCAACTCGTCGGCGATCACTTGTCGTCCCGACTTGGAGACGGCTTTCTTCCGCCTTGGGCCGCGCTGTTGGTCCTCCTGGCATACCCGGTAATCACGCTCGTTGCCGGTTTCATCTCGCTCAAGCGGAGGGACGTATGAGCGTTCTGGCCTCGGAGTGGCTGAAGGTCCGTTCGGTCCGCTCTTCCTATCTCATCGTCGGCATCAGTCTCGGCACGATCCTTCTGGGCCTTGCCTTGGCCTCCATGGCAGCCGGCATGTACGACGACGCCCCCGTGGAGCAGCGTCCGACTGCCCGGATAGCGGATCTGGAGGAGGTTCTGGTGATCGTCCCGCAGCTTTGCATGGGCATCCTGGGCACATTGGCCGTCACATCTGAATACGCCACCGGCTTGATCAGGACGAGTCTGACGATCGTCCCCCGTAGATGGCCGCTTCTTGCTGCGAAGGCCGCCGTGGTCGGCGTATTGAGCCTGGTCATTGGCCCGATGGCGGTGTTCGGGACGTATTTCGTCTCACGTTGGGTGCTTGGCGACCGATTCTCCGGCGCATATCTGACCTCGTTCGCGGACAAGCTTCCGTTCCTGCTCGTCACCAGTTCCACGGTGGTCGTATTCGCGCTGCTCGGCTTGGGATTGGGCGCGCTTCTGCGTTCCGCCACCGGTGCGATCGCCATGTTGGTGGGTCTGGTCTACGTCCTTCCGATGATCGTGGGCAACATCCCAGAGCCTTGGAGTGAGCGGCTGGGCTCGATCATGATCGGTGCACTTCCCCGCGAGATCACCGGCGACATCATCACCACGTCGGTGTACGGGTCACTTCTGCCTCCGCCTGCGGCCGCCACCGTGCTGGTGTTGTACGCGGTTCTTCCCCTGGCGGCCGCCCTCTGGCTCATACGCAGGAGGGACGCTTGAAATGCCCACTCCATGGACCTTGTTGCGATGCACCATCTGCCGTCTCGTTCCACAACTGCGGGTACGGCAGGCTCAGGTGCCTGCCGTACCGCTCAGTGGCTCAGACTTCGAGCACGACGGGAATGATCATGGGTCGGCGGCGGTAAGTGTCGCTGACCCAACGGCCGACCGTGCGGCGCACGACCCGGCGGATCTCCTGCATGTCGACCACGCCGTCCGCGGCCTTGTCCTGAAGAGCTCTTTCGATCTGCGGAATGAACTCCTCGAACTGCGCCGGATCAATGCCGGAGCCTCGTGCGTGGATCTCGGGGCCGGCGGTGAGCTTGCCGGTGGCGGAGTCGACCACGACGACCACCGAGATGAACCCCTCGTCGCCGAGAATCCTGCGGTCCTTCAGCGAGGTGTCGGTGATCTCGCCCACCGAGGTGCCGTCGACATAGACGTACCCGGCGTGAACCGCTCCCACGATCTTCGCTCTGCCGTCGACCAGGTCCACCACGACGCCGTCCTCGGCGATCACGATGTGGTCGTCGGGAACACCGGTGAGCGCGGCGAGCTTGGCGTGCGCCCTCAGGTGCCGCCATTCGCCGTGAACCGGCATGAAGTTCGAGGGGCGAGTCAGGTTGAGGACATAGAGCAGCTCGCCTGCGGCCGCGTGGCCGGAGACGTGCACCTTCGCGTTGCCCTTGTGCACGACACGAGCGCCCCACCTGGTGAGCCCATTGATCACCTTGTTGACCGCGGTCTCGTTCCCCGGCACCAGCGACGATGCCAGCAACACGGTGTCACCCTCGGCGATGCGGATCGGATGATCGCGATTGGCCATCCGCGACAGCGCCGCCATGGGCTCGCCCTGGGATCCGGTGCAGACGAGCACCACATCCTCCGGCGGCCACTGCTCGATGTCGCGCGAGTCGACGATCAACTCCGGCGGCACCTTGAGGTAGCCCAGATCACGAGCCACCCCCATGTTCCGGACCATCGACCGGCCCACCAGGGCCACCTTGCGGCCGTGCCTGGCCGCGGCATCCATCACCTGCTGGATGCGGTGCACGTGCGAGGCGAAGCTCGCCACGATCACGCGCTGCTCGGAGGTGCGGATCACCTCGTCGATGACCGGCCCGATCTCCCGCTCGCTGGTGACGAAGCCCGGCACCTCGGCGTTGGTGGAGTCCGACATCAGCAGGTCGACGCCCTCGGTGCCGAGCCTGGCGAAGCCGCCGAGGTCGGTGAGCCGGCCGTCGCTCGGCAACTGGTCCATACGGAAGTCGCCGGTGTGCAGGACGATGCCGGCGGGCGTCCTGATCGCCACGGCCAGCGCGTCGGGGATCGAGTGGTTCACCGCGAGGAACTCGCAGTCGAAGGGCCCGAAGATGTGCCGCTCGCCCTCGACGACCTCGACCTTGGTCGGCTGGATCCGGTGTTCCGTCAGCTTGGCCTCGATCAGGGCCAAGGTGAGTCTGGATCCGATGAGCGGAATGTTGCGCCGCTCGCGCAGAAGGTAAGGCACCGCCCCGATGTGGTCCTCGTGGGCGTGGGTCAGCACGACGGCTTCGATGTCGTCGAGCCTGTCCCTGATGTATTCGAAGTCGGGCAGGATCAGATCGACGCCCGGCTGATCGGGCTCGGGGAACAGCACCCCGCAGTCGACGATCAGCAGCCGGCCGTCGTATTCGAAGACGGCCATGTTCCGGCCGATCTCCCCCAACCCGCCGAGCGCGACGATGCGCAGGCCACCGTAAGGCAGCTCCGGCGGGGGGCCAAGCTCAGGATGCGGATGGCTCATGCCCGGCCCCCATGGTCAAATCGTGTTCTCAAAACTCCCGGTTCCTCCCCGTTCCTATGCGTCTGTCAACTTCACCCCGCCGGCCACCAGGCAAGCACGCAGCTCGGCGATTTGCTTCTCTGTCGCGGCCACGAGCGGCAGACGTACCGGTCCCACCGGCACCCCCACCAAGCTCAGCGCCGCCTTTGCCATGATCGCGCCACCGGCCTTCAGCATGATCCCGTCTACTACAGGGGCCACCTGGCCGTGTACCTCCAGCGCTTGCTTCACGTCACCGCTCCTGTGCAACTCGATCATGCGAGCCAGTTCGGAGCCCACGACATGTCCGACGACGCTGACGAACCCTGCGGCGCCGAGGGACAGCCAGGCGAGGTTGAGCAGGTCGTCGCCGGAGTAGAAGACGAGATCGGTCGCCGTCATGACCTGGCTCGCGGCAAACAGGTCGCCCTTTGCGTCCTTCACTGCCACGATGCGGTCGTGCTGCGCCAGGCGGATCAAGGTCTCGGTCTTGATCGGCACGCCGCTGCGCCCAGGAATGTCATAGAGCATCACCGGGAGCTCGGTGGCGTCGGCCACGAGGGTGAAGTGCTGATAGAGCCCCTCCTGCGGGGGCTTGCTGTAGTAGGGAGTCACCACCAGCAGCCCGTGGGCGCCCACCTCCGCCGCCTGCTTCGCGAGCTTGACGGTGTGGCGTGTGTCATTCGTCCCCACCCCCGCCACTACGGCGGCGCGGTCGCCAACGGCCTCCAGGACGGCGCTGACGATCCGTCGCTTCTCATCGTCCGAGGTGGTGGGCGACTCGCCTGTCGTCCCATTGACGATCAAGCCGTCGTTGCGCTGCTCGTCCACCAGGTAGGTGGCCAGGCGTCGTACGCCTTCGTAGTCGACGTCGCCGTCAGAGGTGAACGGCGTGACCATCGCGGTCAGCATGCGACCGAAGGGCGCTTCGGCGGTTCCAGTTGGCGATGCCATAGTGCGAACGCTACCTGGATTCGGAAAAACGTTGGACGTCGCCACCCCGCTTTGCCTGCCCGACGGAGCCATTTGCCCTCATTCGCAGGCATTTGGAGGAGCAAGGTGACAGGGATGACCGCATGGGGTAACCCGATCTACTTCGCTCGCGATCACCTCGCCAGCAGCCGAGTCCCCATCATATCCGCCCACGTCCACCTTTCCCTGGACGGGGCCGAAGAGGGAAGATCAGCCACCACCCGGCGCCCCCTACCGGGACAGTTCGATCTGGTACCTGATGAAACCTCTGTTCTCGGCCACCTTGTCATAGAGGCGGCGCGCGGTGCTGTTGGATTCGTGGGTGTTCCAGTAGACACGGGAGCAGCCGCCATCCCGAGCCCAGTCCGCCACAGCCTCGATCAGTTTGCGTCCCACTCCCTTGCCTCGGACATCGGGAGCGGTGAACAGATCCTGGAGGTAGCAGACGTCGGCGTCAGGGGCCGAGGTGCTGGCATGGACCAGGAAGTGGGTGATGCCGACGAGCCGCCCGTCCAGTCTCGCGCCGAAGGCGTGCATCCGAGTGTCTGCCTGGAACTCCTGCCAGGCCCGTCCATACATCTCGTCGGGTTCGACTCTCTGGTAAAAGTCGATGTACGCCCGGAACAAGCTCTCCCACGCATCCCGGTCGGACGGCATGAGCTTGCCAATGCTGATCACGTGGTCTCCTTACAGGCACGGCCTCAGACAGCCGAGCCCAGGGGATGGACCGGGCCGACAACTAAGACGAAGGCGGAGCTCACAACCTAGGGAGAAGGTGGCTCTCTACGACACGGCCACTTCTTTGGGATACCAGAAGACCACTCTTCCTGAGCCGACCACAGCCCAGGGGTATGCGGCACGAAAATCCCGCCGCTCTCACCAGCCATCAATCTAGAGAGGCACTCCGACGCTGCACCGCCGCACAACCCCTCGGCGAGAGCACTGAGCTGCGGGAAATCCCGCCGACTGACGGCTCCTGCCGGCGCTAAGGCTCTACAGGTGCTGATGGCCCTGGAGTGCTCCTGATGACCTTGCGCGTGTTGATGACCTTCTGGGCGTTGGTGGCCCTGCGGGCGTTCGTCGCCCTGCGGGCGTTGGTGGCCCTGGGGGCGTTGGTGGCCCTGGGGGTGCCAGGGGCCTTTCGGGTGCCGGCGGCCGCTGCTGACGGCCGTGCGGGTACCGATGACCCTACGGGTGTGAGCGCCGTCCTCGGCTGCCCTCTCGGCCGCTGAGCACCACAGCTGGGACTCCTGCCGGGGCCGATCACGTGCGCCCGTTCAGCCCGTCACTCTCCGCGTTTGCGGGCACGCGCGGCTGCGGCCGTCTCGTGGTCGCGGGCCGGGACAGGGCAACTGGGTGCTGTTTCCGTTCCCATCCGACAGGTTCTTCTCGCAGCGCTCCGCTGTTGCGCGTGCCCAGCCGTCCATCCGGCAAGTTGGGTGGGACATGCCATGAAAAGACAGGAAGCGGAGCTCGACGTACTGAATGAGCTGCGCAAGCGCGCCTCGACGGCTGCATCTGAGGGCGCGCATTGGAAGAGGCCGCCGATATGTGCTCGGGGGTACACACATCGACGACCTCTACCGGAGAATCGGTGTCCCTTACATCAGCGTTACAGGGTTTCTCCGATAATTTTGCGCCATCGCAAAGTTGGGGCTCCAGCAGTCATCGATGACGGTCGGTTACCTGTCGAATACGGCAACATGGGGCAACGCCTCACACGAACCCCCAGGGATGGACTAGTGGCCACCTCAGATCCGGTCTACCTGCGTGTCGTCGAAGACATCCGGCGGCAGATCCTCGACGGCACCCTCCCCCCAGGCGCGCCCATTCCCTCACGGGCGCAACTGACCCGTAAGTATCAGGTCGGTGAGACCGCTGCCCGCCACGCTCTACGCGTCCTTGCGGGCGAGGGTCTCATCATCGGCCGTGTTGGTTCAGGCCATTACGTCAGGGACCGTCCAAATTTGACCCCCTTGCATCGATGGCGCTTCCTGGACCACCCCGCGCCGTTCGCATCCGACCTGCAGTCCCAAGGCAGGCGCGTGACGTGGGACTGGCACAGCGAACCGGCCGACGCCAGCCCCGACATCGCCAGACGTCTACGCATCGACGAACATTCCACGCTGACCAGAACGCACTACGTCTTTCGCGGCGACGGCAAGCCGATCCAACTTGTCACCGCCTACGAGCCGATGGCGTTCGTCGCCCACACTGAGGAGGAACGCCGTAGCTTGGTCGCGAGAATGTACGCGCATGGCATAAAGATCACCGAGGTCGTCGAGAGCATCCACACCCGGGTGCCCCAACCGGCCGAGAGCGATGCGCTCGATCTGGCAGCAGGGGTTCACGTTCTGCATGTCGAACGTACGCACTGGGCCGGCGAACGTCCTGTCGAAACGAGCGACATCGTCATCCCGGGCGATCGCTTCAGAGTGATGTACAGCATGCCAGTCTGACCGGTTCAGGGCTCCGGGTGGCGCCGCACCTCGCCGCCTGGAGCCTCACGTACCCACACAAAGGCCCCCTGGGAAGCGACACCTCAAGGAACCGAAGGACCGCAGGCCGGATCGCCATCCGCCGATTAATCGGCCGCAGGGCGCGGTAAGACTCACCCTGCCCCATTCCCCTCGTGGAGCCCCACATGGGGACTACGCGCCATGAGGCTCCGATGTTCTGGTACTCGGTCGCCTCACAACGAATCCTCTTCCGGCCGCGAATCACCTCCGGCTCTGGCGGGAGGATCGCATCAGACCACGTCAAGAGCGGCCGCAACCTGAGCCGCGGATCATGAGTCTCGCCCGCTTGTGATCAGCATTGGTGACGGGCCTCCGCGCCACTGCACAGGCTCACTGTTCGTAGATCAAGTCCGGCCATCCGTCGTAGATGGCGGCTTGCGCCTGCGGGCGAGGAACGCCTCACTGCTTGCCCCGTCAGTGGTCGGCGTCCTGCACGGCCCCGGGCGGTGGGACGCGATAAGCCGCGCAGCCGCACGCGAATAACCTGGCGACGTCGGTGGTCATCCTCGCGATAATGGCCGACGTGGAGCAGATCGAGGTCGTCGTCGCGCATAACGAGCGCGCGACCCTGCGTGCCGGGGACGTGTTTCTGAAGATCGACGCCGACCAGACGCGCACTGACGTCGAGGTCAAAGCCATGGCCATGGCGCCGATCCCGACGCCGGAGGTTCTGTGGCGCAAACCGCCCGTGCTCGCGCTCGCCACTGTTCCAGGGACGGCACTCGGTCGCCTGGGCGAGCCGTCTGTCGCGTCGCCGGCGGCATGGGCCGCGGTGGGTGCCGCCGTGCGGATGCTGCACGACGCGCCCCTGCCACCATGGCCTGGTCAGAGCTTGGACGCGGTCACCTCGCGTCTCGACGCCGAATGCGAGTGGCTCGTCACGAATGGCGTCCTTTCGACCGATCTGGTCACGCGCAATCGCGAGGTTGCCGCGACTGCGCTCCGGCCATGGAAACCGGTGTTCACGCACGGCGATCTGCAGATCGCGCACGTGTTCGTCGACGGCGACGAGGTCACCGGCGTGATCGACTGGTCCGAGGCTGGCCAGGGCGATGCGCTGTTCGACCTCGCCATCTTGACGCTCGGACATGAGGACCGCCTGGGCGATCTGATCGCCGGCTACGGGGCCGATGTCGACCTCGACGTGATCCGCGGGTGGTGGTCTTCGCGAAGCTTGCTGGCGATCAGATGGCTGATCGAGCACGGCTTCGACCCGTTTGCGCCAGGCTGCGAGGTCGACGTGCTGAAAGCCCGGATGTGAGCTGGACGAGCTGACGGCCAGGAGCGCTGCTCCGCCGGGTCGAGTGAGGCGTATCCGCAAGTGCGTCGTCTTCCTGGCCGACGATGTGATGGCCTCGATAACCGCTGGAAGGCGGTCAACGACATCGGGCTGCCGAAGCACGACTCGAGGCGACGATACGCCTCGACTGCCGAAGGCGTGGGTCACGAACATGCCCGCGATGAAGCCTCGGGACGGTTGGTATAGCTCGTGCTCGGCGGGATCTCCGAATCGACGCTAATGAGGCTCACTGCCCTGTATCGGAATCAGCGCGATAATCACCACTTCGGCGAGCGAGCCTCCAACGAAGCCATCAATACAGCCCCTGGAACCATGGGCTTGGATGACAGAAATCCGGATACCGGATCGATTTCTTCTGCATAGAATCTGATGTCCGAGCATTCTGTCACTTTTTCGGGCGAACAAGAGCGGTCGAGAGCAAGCGGTAGATCGTAAGTAGCGCTGCCGGGCGCCCCGGGGCGAGCGCCTAGAGCACCCACCAGCGTCAACGGTCCCAACATCGACGCCGGCCAGTCACGTGTTCCAGCTGGCGACCATGCGGTGGCTGGAGAACAGCCCTCTCATCATGCCACGCAAGATCACTCGCTTGCGGTTTGATGCGCGTCACGGCATTGCGAAGACGGTCATTCTTCGCATTCATGGATAGCGGTTGCCATCAACGTAGCTCAAGCGCGATATACCCGCCCACTCCGTCCTTATCGGCCTGAATATCAGAGCCTGAGATTGTCGGTCCTCGTTGATAGAACGGGTGCGGAGGTTGCGAATGCGAGTCAAAGATCTGTGCGAGCGCGATCGGCCGCGAGAAAGGCTCATGTCGAGCGGCGCGGCGGCGCTTGCCGACCGGGAGTTGCTGGCCGTTCTGCTCGGCTCCGGCTTCCGCGGGGCGAGCGCGCTGGAACTGGCCAGTCAAGTCATCGAACACTGCGGCGATCTCGATGCGCTCGGGCGCGCTGATCCGCACCGGCTGCTCAGACTGCGAGGCATAGGGCCGGCCAAAGCCGCGCGCGTGGCGGCGGCCTTTCATCTCGTACGGCGTGCGGCGTCGGAACCTGCGCGGATGCGCATCGCCAGCACATCCGACCTGGCGAAGGTCTGCGCCCCCTTACTGCGTGGCCTCGGGCATGAACGCTTCGTCGTGGTGGTGTGCGATACGCGCGGTGGTGTGCTGAAACGTTCGGTGCTGACAGAGGGCGGCGCCGATCACACGACGGTGCCCGTGCGGGAGACGATCTCCCTTGTGCTCACCACCGGTGGCGCCATGTTCGGCGTCGCCCATAATCACCCTGGAGGCTCTCTCGATCCCAGCGAGGCCGATCTGGAAGTCACCGCCCGCCTCGCCGAGGCCGCCCGGACAGTGGGGCTGCGTCTCCTCGACCATCTCATCATCACGGATGCGGCTTGGAGGCGGATCTCCATGTGAATCATTTCATCCAGGACCTCGGCGGACGTATTAACCGCGGGGCGCCCAAAGACCTCTTCCTCCGGCAGCGTCGAACAGGAGAAACACATGAGGCGGCCATGAGAGCCTAATGGCACGAGTTGCGGCCGTAATGGACGTCGGCCGGCCAACACACCCATCCAGGCGTGGTCCCGCACATCCGAGAGAGCACGGGACCACGTTCTCCTTTCTTGCGAAAGATTTCGTGGGGCTAGAGGTCGGCGGCAAGAAGGGACCGCGGCCCCTGAATCTGCTCGATGGCTGGCAGCACACGGAAGCCTGCACCTGCACCCGTCCGTCCGTCCGCCAAGGAAGCCTGACGGGTGGCGCCGGGACAGATCGCATGTCCGAGGCTCGCTTGACCACTCAAAGGACATGGCCGGATTGTCCATCATCTCTAAAATGGTGACTGTTCGGGTTACAGGTTACTGTTGAGCGCAAGACGGTAGTCATGAGGAAAAGTCGTTGATGGCCTGTGTCCTCGTCACAGGTGCTCGAGAATTTTGGCCAATCCTTGCCGATCTGCTGCGCTGGCCATGACGGAGAAGGCACACTGGTTCCTGCGGCCATTGCAAGCCTCCTTCACCCCTTGAATCGTTGCTATTCGAAGGAGCTTGCGATGGCCGTCCTTATTTTCCTGGTGACGAGGATGAGAGAAGAAAGCAGCCGAGGATAGGGATCAATGCGCCATACGGACCTGACGAATGCGGAGTGGGAACGGCTGGTGCCGTTGCTGCCTGACGGCGACGTTGGACGCCGGCGGCACGGAGACCAGCGAACGCTGATCAACGGGGTGCTGTACCAGGCGCGAACCGGGTCGCCTTGGCGCAGCCTCCCGGATCGGTTCGGATGCTGGATCACAGTCTACAAACGGCAGCGCCGCTGGGCGGCGGACGGGACCTGGGGGCGTCTGCTCAGGGAAGTGCAGGCCGCGCAAGGCTTCGGCAGGCACGTGAACGGCGATGTTGTGGTGCATCCTGGCGCTGTCGTGACTTACGACATCGGGCCGTCGGCTGGGGCTGCTCGCGAGACGGGGTCCGGATCGGTACAGCAGAGAGATCCAGTGTTGGCGAGCTTGGAACTCCGGCTGACCGAGGTGATCAAGATGGGGAAACGTAAGGGTTGATGTGAGGGCGCTGGTGCCGGCAGGCGCCTGTTGGCTGTCTGGGGAGGGTGCCTGCCGTCCCGACTTGATCGGCTGTGTGATCAAGGGGCGGCGGGTGAATCGGTGTGGTGCTTCGCCTATGGGATCTATCCGGCCCACGCGCAAGCATCAAGCGTCCGGCTGATCATCGCCTGCCTCCGCTCGGAGGGTCACTGGTGGGGGTGAGCGAGCTTGTTCAGTTGCTGACAGGTTGCGCCAATGCGGACAAGGGGCGAGTGCGGTGGCGGCCTGGGCGCCTCGGTCGTGGCTTTGGGCGCCGAGCGGCACGGGGGCCGCACTCGACGAGGCGACGAAGGTCTCGTGACGTCCTGGTCGACGGCCACTTTGTGTGCGAAACAGTGGTCACGAATGTTGTGTGTAGTAGTTCGGGCGAGACCCAGCTTCCGCTTGCTGCGGTCGCCGGCTCGCCGCTTGTTACCAACGGCTCGCCTGTACGTCGGGAGGTGGGCCAGTCAGCAGGGTGTGATGCCCACGCATTTAGCCAATTCTGCGGTCCCTGTTTCGGGAGGCTGCCATCCCATATCCGACCATATGCCAGGTAATAGCAGGACATGACGGTGCTACGTCCGCACTTCTGCGTGCTTCTACAGGCGGGCGAGCGAGGCTGAACGATGGCGTACCTTCGATCTGGCTGCTCATTTGAGCGTTCCGGCCCGACTGCGGCCCTTTGCCGCGGGCGGCGGCAGATTGATCCACCTCATCTAGGTGGTCTTATTTCCCCCGACAAGGCGGATGGATGGGGATGTTCACTGGAAAAGCGTCGGTGGGCGGAGGAAGAAAACCACTCCGGGGCGCTTGTCGGGGATCGCTTCAGGCAGGGACGTCTTGCCAATATGTGCTCGCAGCAAGTGGGGGCCGGCCGCTGTGGGTGGGCTCCCTTGTCATCCGCTGGTGTAGGGGGTAGGGGTACGTGAACGTTGAGGTGGAGATCCTCGATCTACAACTCCGTCTGCAGGCGCTGGAGGCTCGCTCGTGCACGGGTGAGCGTGATGCGGTGTTGGCAGGGCTGGCTACGGCGAGGGCGGAGATCGTCGAGGTTCGCTCAGGGGTCGGTCGGGACTTTGAGATCCTCAACTTCGAGATCGCGCGCCTTCGCGAACGGTTCGACGAGAGCTGCAAGGCCAGCCTGGCGGAGACGTTGACGATGCTTGAGGGGCTACGGTTCCAGCTCGATGATCTCGGGCTCAGACTGGATCGTCTGTTGGCGAAAGATGATGCTTGAGCGGCCTTGAGCCCCCGGTCTGATCCGGGGGCTCTTTGTTGAGGTCTATCGGCTGCTCCAACATTTGGTGGCGATGATGCTGGAGGTCATCTTCAGAGCTCGTTTGGACCGGATCGGCCAGGAGAGGCGTCGGGAAATGGTGACGGCCATCCCGTACTCCTTCTAGGGCCTTGTCCGAGAACGAAGGAGCCAACGTGATGGCCGCGAGGAACAGTGTGCCGTCTTCGAGATGGCATGCAAAGCCGTTTCGAAACTGTGGCTCCTACTTCTCTCTTCTCGGGCCGGCTTCGGACGGAATGCCAACGCGTCCCTCTTAGTCAGGAAAATCGGGCTTGAGTGACAGCTTCTTGGCGAATTGCAGTACAGCGACTTGACCGTTGAACGTTGCCCAGGATGGCGCATGAATATCTTCAGGAGGCAAAGGGTCTCGGCAAGTCCTGGTGTGCAACTGCGAGCTTGTAGAGGTGCCGCCATCGTCGTTGGCCGGCGCTGCCGGCCACTCAGACGACCGCACGTAAGTAGACAGTGTTCGTGTCGCGAGACGAATAGGTCCGCGGGGGCCTACGCAGGGCCGCAGAGCTGCGCTTGAGTGGCACAGGCAGCTTTGGGAGTGCGTTCGAGCGGGAGGGCTGGTTTTGTCAGGCTCTCCCGATAGGTTGCCTCAGGTGGGCGACCAACGCGGGGTTCGTGCTGCTGCAGGTAGCGACTCAGGGGCGGGGGCTTCTCTACGCCTAGAGGATGAGCCGAAGGTGAGTGCTGGTCTGGCGGGTGCCCGGGCTATCGGGCGTTGCCGGCCAGCAGGCAGTCCCAGAGCAGCTGGGTTCTGAGGGCGGAGCCTCGGGAGGTCTCCTCCAGGATCGGGATGCTGCCATTCTTGCGGGCTCGGCGGATGAAGCGCTGCCCTCCGATCTGGCAGAGCTCGTAGATCATGGGCTCGCAGTGGCAGGTGTATGCCCGGACCCGTACGCGTTCGTAGGGGGAGCGGGTGGGATACCAGCGGATGGCTGTGCGGCCTGGGCGGGGTTCTGGGAGGTGGATGCCGATGCAGGGTTCGTAGTCCAGGGAGAGTACGG
>NZ_JBSFGJ010000260.1:0-13929 GCF_053596515.1 Nonomuraea sp. NPDC001684 | reverse complement strand
GCCCGCGGCGCTGGTGGGGTTCACCCACGCGCCCGACGGGCCGCCGGGCGCCCGCGGCCAGGCCCCCGACCCGCATCCCGACCTGGCCGTGCTCCTGGCCACCTCGGGCTCGACGGGCAACCCCAAGCTGGTGCGGCTGTCCCGGGAGGCGGTCGCGGCCAACGCCGCCGCCATCGCCTCGGCGCTGTCGATCATGCCCGGCGAGATCGCGCCCACCAGCCTGCCGCTGCACTACAGCTACGGCCTGTCGGTGCTCAACAGCCACCTGCACGCGGGGGCGACGGTCGTCCTGACCGAGGCCGGGCTGCTCGAACGGTCCTTCTGGACACACCTCGACGAGCACAAGTGCACCTCGCTCGCGGCCGTCCCCTACCAGTACGAGATGCTGCGCAGGCTGCGCTTCGACCGCGCCGAGCATCCCACGATCCGCACGCTCACCCAGGCCGGCGGCCGGCTCAGCCCCGAGCTGGTGTCCCTGTTCGCCGCCCAGGCCGACCGCTTCTTCGTCATGTACGGGCAGACGGAGGCCACGGCCCGCATCGCCGTCCTGCCGCCCGACCGGCTCGCCGACAAGCTGGGCTCGGCCGGGCAGGCCGTCCCCGGCGGGCGGCTGACGATCGACGGCGGCGAGGTCGTCTACCAGGGGCCCAACGTGATGATGGGCTACGCCGAGACCGCCGCCGACCTGGCCAGGCCCGACGACCTGGGCGGGGTGCTGCGCACCGGCGACCTCGGCCGCCTCGACGACGAGGGCTTCCTCTACGTCACCGGCCGGCTCAGGCGCATCGCCAAGATCTTCGGCGTACGGGTCAACCTCGACGACGTCGAGCAGCTGCTGCGCGACACCGTGCCGGTCGCGGCGACCAGCGGCGACGACCGGGTCACGGTGTGGGCCGAAGGGCTCGACGCGGCCGGGTGCCGCAACCTGGCCCGCCGGCTGGGCGCCGAGCTGCGGCTCCACTGGAGCGGCTTCGACGTGCGCGCCGTCGAACGGCTGCCGCTGCTGCCCACCGGCAAGATCGACTACCGGGCGCTGGAGTCGGCCGCGGAGGCCGGGCGGTGAGCGTGTTCACGCTCGACGCGGCCGCGCGGGAGGAGGTGCTGGCCGGGGAGCTGGCGGCGCTGACCGAGCGGCACCGGCGGGCGTGCCCGCCCTACCGGCGGATCCTCGACGCGATCGGCGCCCATCCGCCCTACGAGCGGGTGGCCGACCTGCCGTGGCTGCCGGTGCGGCTGTTCAAGACCCACGAGCTGCGCAGCGTCCCGTCCGAGGCGGTGTTCCGGGTCCTGACCTCCAGCGGCACCACCGGGCAGCGGCCGAGCCGGGTCTACCTCGACCGGGAGGCGGCCGCCGCGCAGCCGCGCATGCTGGCCGCGACCCTGCGGGCGGTGCTGGGCGAGCGGCGGCTGCCGATGCTGATCGTCGACGGCCGCTCGGTCGTCCGCGGCCCGGCCCTGAGCGCCCGGGGGGCCGGGGTGCTCGGGATGATGAACTTCGGCAGAGACCACACCTTCGTCCTCGACGAGCAGGGCGAGGTCGACGCGGCGGCCGTCGAGGCGTTCCTGGCCCGCCACGGCGGCGAGCCGTTCCTGGTCTTCGGGTTCACGTTCATGGTCTGGCTCCACCTGCTCGGCCTGGGGGCCGACCTGTCCCAGGGCGTGCTGATCCATTCGGGCGGCTGGAAGCGGCTGGCCGAGCAGGCGGTCGACAACGACGCCTTCCGCCGGCGGCTGGCGTCCGAGTGCGGGCTGACCAGGGTCCACAACTTCTACGGCATGGTCGAGCAGATCGGCACGGTCTTCCTGGAGGGCCCCGACGGCGACGGGCTCTACTGCCCCGACTTCGCCGACGTCGTCATCCGCGACCCCGGCACCTGGCGGGAGGTCCCGCCCGGCGAGCCGGGGCTGATCGAGGTGGTCAGCACCCTGCCCACCTCCTATCCCGGCCACGCGCTGCTGACCGAAGACCTCGGCATGGTGCACGGCGTCGACGACGGCCACTGGCCGGGCAAGCGGTTCACCGTGCTGGGCAGGTTGCCGCGGGCCGAGGCGCGCGGCTGCAGCGACACGTTCGGGCAGGGCGGCTGATGACCGATCGATCGATCACCACCCGGATCCCGCGAGTGGGCGACGCGGGCGGGGTCGAGGTGCGTTTTCCGCCCGGCGGCTCGCCCGTCCCGGTCGAGGAGCTGGTCGCGCAGGTGCGGCGGGGCGCGCCCCTTGAGGTGGGCGACGAGCGGATGCGCGCGTTCCTGGCGGCGTTCGGCAAGCGGCTGCTGCGGCCCGCGCTGGCCCGCCGCCATCCCGAGCTGGGCTCGCTGGGGTTCTTCCTGCGGCCCAGCGAGCTGGCCCGCACCCTCGAAGAGCTGCGCACCCCGCACGTACGCGTGCCACGCGGCCTGGTCTTCCACCTCCCGCCGGCCAACGTCGACACGGTCTTCGTCTACTCCTGGGCCCTGTCGGCCCTGATGGGCAACCGCAACGTGGTCCGCCTGTCGCCGCGGGCGGGGGCGGTCGCCGCGGTCGTCCTCGACACGCTCCGGGAGGCGCTGGCCGACGCAGATCCGGTGGTGACGGCCACGCAGCGCATCGTCTCCTACGACCGGCGTGCCGAGGCGGTCACCGCCGCCCTGTCGGCGGCCTGCGACCTGCGGGTGATCTGGGGCGGCGACGACACCGTACGCGAGGTGCGCCGCCACCCGCTCGCGCCGCACGCCCGCGACCTGACCTTCCCCGACCGCTCGTCCTTCGCGGTGGTGAACGCGGCGGCCTGGCTGTGCGCGCCGCGCGCGGCCAGGGTGGCGGCGGCCGAGGGGTTCGTCAACGACAGCTACTGGTTCGACCAGGCCGCCTGCTCCTCCCCCCGCACCGTGTTCTGGGTGGGGGCCGACGACGACTGCGAGGCGGCACGGGCCGACTTCACCGAGCAGGTGTCGCGGGTGCTGGCCGGGCGCGGCTGGGACGTCGACGCCGCGATGGCGGTGGAGAAGCGGGTCTCGGTCTACGGGCTGGCCGCCGACGGGCTGGTCGATCTGATCGAGTTCCGGGGCAACGCGCTGGCCAACGTGACGCTGGCGGCGGCGGCCGCCATGCCGCGGCGGTGGCTGGGCGCGGGCACGTTCGCGCACGCGCGGGTGCGGACCCTGGCGGAGCTGATCCCGATGGTCGAGCGCAAGGACCAGACGTTGACCCACTTCGGCTTCTCGCTGGGCGAGCTGGAGGAGCTGGCCCGGGAGCTCGCCGGGCGCGGGGTCGATCGCATGGTGCCGGTGGGCAGCGCGTTGAGCTTCCACCGGGTGTGGGACGGCGTCGACCTGCCGGGCGAGTTCACGCGACTGGTGACCGTGGTCAGATGAGCCCTCATCGGACGAACCGGCCGCGCTCGGGGCCGGAGCACCGATGACGACCGTTCCACCGCAGGCCATCGCGCCGCCGGGCGGTGATCCCCCCGTGGCGACCGGCCCGTCATCCGGGACGGGCGGCCCCCGGCGCCTGGCGCTCTCCTTCGTGGTCGTCGCGCCGATGCGGGCTGGACACGACCCGCGATCCCTGGCCGGGGCTCGGGGGCATGAGGGGGTGGCTTGGGGATGACGGCTGTGGTGGCGGAGGCCGCGATCAGGGAACGGCGGGCGCCGGGATGGGCGCGGCGGCTGCTCGCGGGGTGGCTGCCGGCCGGGACGGTGCTGGGCGGGGCGGCCTGGGTGTTGCTCTGGTGCGGGGTTCCGGCGGGCGAGCTGGCGGCCTTCGGCGCGTACGTCCTGCTCGGGGTGGCGCTGCCGGGGACGTTGCTGTGGCGGGCACTCACCGGCGGCGGCCGGTCGTTCGCCGAGGACGTGGCCGCCGGGCTGGCCCTCGGGTACGCGGTCGAGGTCCTGGTCTACATCCCCGCCCGCGCGGCCGGCCTGCCGCTGCTCGTCCTGGGCTGGCCGGTCACCGCCGTCGCGTTGTTCCTCGCGGTGCCGCGGTTGCGGCGTCACTGGCGGGGCCGGGCCGAACGCGAACGGATGCCCTGGTGGTGCGCCTGGTCGCTGGCGGGGGTCGCCGGTTACCTGCTGGCCTTCTGCGCCCGGTCGCTCTACCGCGTGCCGATCACCGACGCGTACGTCGACATGCCCTACCACCTGGCCCTGCTCGGCGAGGTCAGGAACCACGTGCCGCCCACGCTGCCGTCGGTGCTGGGCGAGCGGCTGTCCTACCACTGGTTCGTCTACGCCGAGATGGCGGCCACGAGCTGGGTCACCGGGATCGAGCCGGTGACGCTGGTCTACCGGCTGTCCACGTTGCCGATGACGTTCGCGATGGTCGTGCTCGTGGCGGTGCTCGGGCGGCGGCTCGGCGGGCGGTGGGGGGCGGGGCTCGCGGCGGTCGGCGTCACGTACTTCCTGTTCGCGCCGGTGTTGCAGGAGGGCGTGGTGTTCACCTCGCGGTCGATGTTCACCGCGTGGGCCAGCCCGACGCAGACGTTCGGCGCGTTGTTGTTCGCGCCCGTGATGCTGGTGCTCACCGCCATGCGGCCGCGGGGGTGGGCGGCGGTGGCCGTGCTGCTGCTGGCGCTGACCGGGGCGAAGGCGACGTTCCTGCCGTTGCTGCTGGCCGGGCTGGTGTTCGTGCTGGTCGTGCGGTTGCCGGTGGAGCGGCGGCTGCGGCGGGAGTGGCTGGTGCCGGCGGCGATCACGTCCGGCTGCCTGCTGATCGCGCAGTTCGTGGTGTTCGGGCGGGGGGCGCAGGGCACGGTGGTGGCGCCGTTCGCCACGATGCGCACGTTGTGGGGGGTGGTGGCGGACGTGCAGCCGCCCGCGCTGGCCGCCGAGCCGTGGGGGCCGGTGCTGGTGTTCGCCGGTGTGCACCTGTTCTGCCTGCTCTGCGTGTGGGGCGGCGTGGTGGCGCTGAAGGCCCGGCTGCTGGATCCGGGGGTGCTGCTGCCGGTGGGCGTCGGGCTGGCGGGCATCGGCGCGATCATGGTGCTCGGTCATCCGTCCGACGCCCAGCTCTACTTCCTGGAGGGGGTGCGGCCGTACCTGTCGGTGGCCGCGGTGTGCGGGGTGGTGGCGGCCGTGGAGCGGCGGCGGGTGCCGTGGGCGGTGGTCGCCGGCCTGGCCGGGGCGGGGGCGGCGGTGGCCGTCGCGGCCTCGCGGCTGGTGCCGCCGGGTGCGGTGCTGGTGCGGGTGCTGGTCCCGTACCTGGTGCTCGCGGGGGTGGCCGTGGTGGTGCTGGCGTTCCGGCGCAGGGGGTTCTCGCTGGCGGTGGTGGCGCTGCTGGCGGGGTACGCGGTGCCGACCTCGCTGCGGGAGGTGGTCGTGCACGTCGCGCCGGAGCCGTGGGAGCGCGAGCGGCTGATCCCGGCCGGGGCGCTGGAGGCCGGACGGTGGCTGCGCGACCATTCCGCGCCCGGTGACGTGGTGGCCACCGACCTCCACTGCCGCAACCCGGCGCCCCGCCGTACGTGCGACAGCAGGCACTTCTGGGTGTCGGGGTTCACCGAGCGGCGGGTGCTGGTCGAGGGCTGGGCGTACGCCGAGAGCACGCTGTCGCGCGCCGAGATGTTCGTGACCCCCTACCTCCAGGTGCCGTTCGCCGACCAGGCCAGGCTGGCGGACAACGACGCGGCCTTCCGCGAGCCGTCGGCCGCGAACGTCCGCAGGCTCCGGTGGAAATACGGCGTGAGATGGCTGTTCACCAGCAATGATCCGGCGTTGGAGAAATACGCCGAACTGCGCTTCCGCAACGCCGACGTCTCCGTGTACGAGCTCACGACCGGGTAAAGCTTGTCCCCGTTCATGGAATGGTGAGCAGAAACGGCACGCGCCCCGCTGGACGCCCCCAGCACCATTTCCGTGAACCTACCGCCGCAAGCGATCAGGGAATTCTATGGACACGCGTGCCGCCATGGACCCGAGCCCCAACGTCCTGGACACCTCGGCCGGCCTGGCGACCGTCGACATCGTCATCCCGGTGCTCAACGAGGAGCGGGCGCTGCCGGGCTGCGTGCGCACGCTGGCCGCGTTCCTGGAGGACAGGTTCCCGCTGCCGTGGCGCATCACGGTCGTGGACAACGGCAGCACCGACGACACCTGGCCCATCGCCACCCGGCTGGCCGCCGAGCACGACCGGGTGCATGCCCGCCGCCTGGACATCCGGGGCCGCGGAGCCGCGCTCAAGGCGGCCTGGCGGGAGAGCCCGGCCGACATCGTCGCGTACATGGACGTCGATCTGTCCACCGACCTCGGCGCGCTGTTCCCGCTGGTCGCGGCGGTGGCGAGCGGGCATTCCGAGATCGCCATCGGCACCCGGCTCGCGCACAGCGCCCGCACCCTGCGCTCGATCCGCCGCGAAGTGGTCTCGCGCAGCTACAACGCGCTGCTCAGATACGGGTTCGGGGTCAGGTTCAGCGACGCCCAGTGCGGGTTCAAGGCGGCCAGGACCGACGTGGTCCGGCCGCTCATGGACAAGATCGAGGACGACGCCTGGTTCTTCGACACCGAGCTGCTGCTGCTGGCCGAGCACAACGGCCTGCGCGTGCACGAGGTGCCCGTCGACTGGATCGAGGACACCGACTCGCGCGTCCGCGTGGTCAGGACGGCGATCGACGACCTCAAGGGCCTGGCCAGGGTCGCCTGGTCGATGTCCATGGGCCGGGCCGACGTCGAGGTGGCGCGTTCGGAGCTCAGGCCCACGCATCCCGACGCGGTGGTCGCCCGGCCGAGGGCGGTGACGCTGGCGAAGTTCGCCTCGTTCGCCGCGATCGGCGTGTTCTCCGTCCTGCTGTACGCGCTCATCTACCTGCCGTTGCGCGGCGTGTGGGCGCCCGCGCCGGCCAACCTGGGCGCGCTGGTGCTCACCGGGTTCGTCAACACCGAGGCGAACCGGCGCTGGACGTTCAACCGGCTGGGCGGACGGCGTACCGCGATGCACTTCCGGGCGGCGCTGCTCTTCCTGGCGAACTACCTCCTGACCACCTCCGCCGTGCTCGGCCTGCGCAGCGTGTCGCCGGGGGCCGGGCGGCTGATGGAGATGAGCGCGGTGGTCGCCACGTACGGACTGCTCACCCTGATCCGCTTCACCGCTCTGGACCGCTGGGTCTTCTCCCGCACAAGGAACCAACCACATGGAAACCACTGAGATCCGCCGGCTGCTCGACCTTGAGGACACCCACTGGTGGTACCGCGAGCGCCGGGCGATCCTGCGCAGGGAGCTGCGCGAGCTGGGCCGTCCCGGACGGGCGCTCGACGTCGGCGCGGCCGGCGGCGGGAACACCCGGGTGCTGGTCGAGGCGGGCTGGGACGCCACCGCGACGGACTACTGCGAGACGGCGGTCGAGGTCGCCAGGGAACGCGGGCTCAAGGCCGTGCACGCCGACGCGCGGGCGCTGCCGTTCGAGTCGTCGAGCATGGACCTGGTGACCGCGTTCGACGTGCTCGAACACATCCACGAGGACCATCTCGTCACCGAGGAGATCGCCCGGGTGCTGGCGCCCGGCGGGCACGCGCTGATCGCCGTCCCGTGCGACATGGCGCTGTGGTCGGCGCACGACGACGCCGTGGGCCACGTCCGCCGCTACGGCCGCGACACGCTGACCGTCGTGGTGGAGAAGGCCGGGCTGAGGGTGGACCGGCTGTGGAGCTGGAACGTGCTGCTGCGTCCGCTGGTGGCCCGGCACCGGCGGCGGTCGAGGGGCAGCGACCTGCAGCGCACGCCCGCGGTCGTCAACGCGGGCCTGTCGATGGTGGTGCGCGCCGAACGCTACCTGCCGGTCAGGTCGCTGAAGGGCGTGACGCTGTTCCTGCGGGCCAGACTGGGCAGGTGACGGGTTCCGGACCACAGGCCGGGGTCAGGTCTCAAGTCGATGTCCGGTGACGCGGGCGGGCCCGGATGGTTCTAGGCTGTCGCGTGTGGTGATTCACGCCCTCCTCGCGGCCACCCTGGCCCTGACCGCCACGCCCGCGGCCGCCGCCCCGAAGATCGACTGCGCCCGGCTCAAGTGCCTGGCGCTGACCTTCGACGACGGCCCCGGCGAGCACACGGCGACGCTGCTCAAGGCGCTCAAGAAGGAGGGGGCCAAGGCCACCTTCTTCCTCGTCGGCAAGCAGGTCGAACAGCGTCCGGCGCTGGCCCGGCAGCAGGCCGCGGAGGGGCACGCGATCGGCGACCACACCTACTCCCACCCCTCGCTGCCGACGCTGCGCGACGACGACATCATCGAGGAGCTGCGCACCACCCAGGCCCTCATCCAGGACGCCACGGGCCGGCGGCCGACGATGTACCGCCCGCCCTACGGGCACACCGACGAACGCGTGCTGCGGATGGCCGACCAGCAGGACCTCGCCGAGATCCTGTGGACGGGCACCACCCTCGACTGGAAGCTGCGCGACGCCAAGAAGATCAAGGCGACCGTGCTCAAGCTGGCCAAGCGCGACGGCGTCATCCTCATGCACGACACGGTCCCGCAGACCGTCAAGGCGATGCCCGAGATCCTCAAGGAGCTCAAGAAGCAGGGCTACACCCTCGTCACCGTCCCGACGCTGCTGCGCGGCAAGGGGCCCGACTCCGGAGTGAGCTACTTCTGAGCACGTCCCCCTCCTGAGTGCTGGAACCATGGAGAGCGTCAGCCCCGCCGCCGCACGTCCCAGGCCGTGGGTCGCCCTCGTCACCTTCCTGATCATTCAGGCGGTGCTCGCCTGCTGGTGGGCGGCCTTCTACCCCGGGCTGTTCAGCCGCGACTCGGTGCTCTATCTCAGTCACACGATCGTCGGCCCGTGGGTGAGCGATCACTCGGTGGCCTACGACGCGTTGTTGTGGCTGAGCTTCACCAAGACGGGTGACCTCGGGGCGGTCACGTTCGCGCAGACCACGGCGATGGCGGGGGCGCTGACGTACCTGGCGCGGTCGCTCTGCGCGCTGGGGGCGCCGCGGTGGGCCACGACGCTGGTGGCGGTGCTGGCGCCGGTGACGCCGACGGTGGGGGCGTTCACGGTCACGTTGTGGAAGGACGTGCCGTTCACGATCTGCGCGATCATGATCGCGGGGGTCTGCGCGCGCATGGCCGCGCGCCGGCGGGTCTCCCTGGCCGGGCTCGGCGTGCTCATGACGCTGCTCGGGCTGTTCCGCGCGAACGGCTTCCTGGTGGTGGGCATCGCCGTCGTCGTCCTGCTGGTGGTCGTCGCCACGCGGCGGGTCCGGCTCGCGCTCGTCGGCACGGTGGCGGCCACCGTGCCGCTGCTGCTCACGAACCTGCTGTTCCCGCGGTTCGGCATCACGCCGCCGTCCAGCACGTACGTCTACCACACGGCCTACGCCGACGTGGCGGTGGCGTTCAGGGAGCGGCCGGAGCTGTTCACCGAGCAGGACAAGGCGCTGATGACCTCGGTGGCGCCGCTCAGCAGGTGGTGGGAGGGCGGCACCTGCGCCACGGTCAACCTGCTGATCTGGCGTCGCGACTTCAGCTGGCCGGCCGCCGACGCGCACGCGGGCGAGCTGCTCGGCCTGTGGGAGCGGCTGCTGACCAGCGACCCCGGGATGATCGTCGGCACCCGCCTGTGCCGGGGGGCGATCGCGTGGAGCCCGGTGCAGGACCCGTACGTGGTCGGCGGGATGACGTACCGGTTCTCGCGGCGGCCCAGCGCCGACACCTACGTGGGGCCCGGCAAGGTGCCGGACTTCGCCGGCCGGGGGGTGTTCTCGCTCCGGCCGTTGTCGGCCGAGCTGAACCAGGTGGCCGAGCCGTGGCTGTCGGGGGCGCTGCTCCCGCAGTGGGACTGGGTGTTGTGGCGGGGGGCCTCGTGGGCCTACCTGTCGTACGCGGCGGTGGCGCTGGGGGCGCTGGCCCTGCGCAACCGCTATGTGGTCGGGGTGGCGGCGGTCGTGGCCGGGCAGCAGCTCGCCGTGCTGGCCAACATCTCGGCCCAGGACTTCCGGTACATGGCCGCGCCGATCTTCGTCGGGCTGCTGCTGGTGCCGCTGCTGCTGGCGAGCGCCGGGCGGCTGCTGCTCGCCGCGGCCCGGTCGGCGTGGCGCGCGCTGCGCCGGCCGGCCCCGCCCGCCGCCGAGACCGGGCCGGACGACCAGGACGGCTAGGCCAGGCCCTGGCCGTCGGGCAGCCGGGTACGGCCCGGCAGCCGCACCACGGTGACGAAGAACTCGTCGATCTGCCGGATGACGGCCATGAACTGCTCAAGGTCGACGGGCTTGGTCACGTACGCGTTGGCGAACAGCTTGTAGCTGCGCAGGATGTCCTCCTCGGCCGAGGAGGTGGTCAGGACGACGACCGGGATCGCCCGCAGCTCCGGATCGCCCTTGATCTTCTCCAGCACCTGCCGCCCGTCGTACTTGGGCAGGTTGAGGTCGAGCAGGACGAGGTCGGGCCGCGGCGCGCCCACGTGCGCCCCGCGCTGGTAGATGAAGTCGAGCGCCTCCAGGCCGTCGCGCACGACGTGGAGGTTGTTGCGGATCTTGTTGTCCTCGAACGCCTCGCGGGTGATGAGCTCGTCACCGGGATCGTCCTCGACCAGGAGCACTTCGATGGGCTGGACGGTCATGGGGTTGCTCCTTCGTCGGTGACGGCGGGCAGGGTGAAGCTGATCCGGGCTCCCTCGGTGTGGCCGGTGTCGAGCCAGATCGTACCGCCGTGGTTCTCCACGATCTTCTTGCACATCGCCAGGCCGATGCCGGTGCCGCTGTAGGCCTCCCGGCTGTGCAGGCGCTGGAAGATGATGAAGATCTTATCGGCGAACTCGGCCTCCACGCCGATGCCGTTGTCGGTGACCGAGAACAGCCACTCGTTCTCCCGCTGCTCGCAGGTGATCCGGATGCGCGGGGCGCGGTCGGGCGCGCGGAACTTCAGCGCGTTGCCGACGAGGTTCTGCCAGAGCATGCCGAGCATGGTGGGGTCGCCGATCACGTTGGGCAGCGGGTCGGGCCGCTCGATCTCGGCGCCGGTCTCCTCGATCACCGCCGACAGGTCCACCAGCGCCTTGTCGAGCGACTCCGCCAGGTCGACCGGCTTGCGGTCGTCGTACAGGCGGCCGACGCGGGAGAAGGTGAGCAGGTCGTTGATCAGGACCTGCATGCGGGTGGCGCCGTCCACGGCGAAGTGGATGTACTGGAGGCCGCGCTCGTCGAGCACGTCGCCGTAGCGCTTCTGGAGGAGCTGGCAGAACGTGGCGATCTTGCGCAGCGGCTCCTGGAGGTCGTGGGAGGCGACGTAGGCGAACTGCTCCAGCTCGGCGTTCGACCGCCGCAGCTCCTCGGCCTGGGCGTCGAGGCCGGCCGCCTGCTCGCGCAGCACGACGTGCTGCTTGCGGAACTCTTCGAGGGCGAAGACGATCTTCGTCCGCATCGACTCCACGTCCCGTGCGACCTCGCGGATGTCGGCCGGCCCGCTGACCGGGATCGCCCGGTCGAAGTCGCCGGCGGCGATGTCGCGGGCGGCCTCGCGCAGCTCGTCGAGCGGACGCCCGATCGACCGCCGCAGCAGCACCGCCATCGCGACGCCGGCCACCAGGAACAGGATCAGCATGACGACGAAGGCCAGGTTGCGCACCTGCTCGACCTGTCGCAGCTCCTCCTGGGCGCGCTGCCGGGCCTTGGCCAGCCGGTCGTCCTGCCGGTCGAGCAGCGCCCTGATCTGGTCGAAGGCGTGCTTGCCGCTCTCGATGCGGGCGGCGGAGATGACCCCGTCGGCCCGCTTGTCGGCGGTGAGCGGCTCGGCGTAGTCGCGCCGCCAGGTGGCCGCCGCGTCCCTGACCGCGTTCAGCTCACTGACCAGCTCCGGACGGTCGCCGATGAGCGCGGCGATGCGCTCGCGGCTGTGCCGCTCGGCCGCCACGCCGGCCGTGTACGGCTGGAGGAAGTCCTCGTTGCCGGTCAGCAGGAAACCGCGTACGCCGGTCTCCTGGTCGATCAGGGTGCTGCGCAACTGGGCGGCCTCGATCCTGGCCGGCGAGATGCGCAGGATGACCTGGTCGGACAGCCGCGTGGTGCGGTCGAGCATCACGGTGGCGACGACGACGCAGGTGACCACCAGGACCGACACGGCCGCGATCATCAGCACGAACCAGCCGTGGACGGTCAGCCGCCGCCAGCCCTGCTCGCCGCCACGCGTACGGGAAACCTTCTGCACGGCCTGCCTCTCCAGCACGGACGCCTGTTCGCTCACGATTCGTCTTTCCAGCGCAGGTGCACGACGGCGACGTCGTCGGCCGCCGCGTCGTGGACGGAGGCCGCCTCGACGTCGGCGAGGATCGCGTCGAGGAGTTCCTCGCTGCCCAGGCCCGTCCACCGGGAGGACAGCTCCAGCAGGCCCTCCTCGCCCAGCCACCGCGGCGTGTCGCCCGGCAGCCGGCGCTCGAAGAGGCCGTCGGTGTAGAGCGTCACGCCGCCGCCCTCGGGCAGCTCCAGGAGGTCCTCCTCCCAGTCGGCCTCGATGGGCAGGCCGAGCGCGGGCCCCTGCCGCGGGTCGGCGAGGAGCACGGAGTCGGCCGTGTGCACCAGCAGGCCGGGGTGTCCGGCGCGCCAGACGCGCATCGTGTGCCGGTCGGGCTCCAGAACCACCGTGGACATCGTGACGAAGATCTCCGAGCCGGCCCGCTCGGCCCGCAGAATGCGTTCGAGCTGGCGCAGCAGCGGGACGCCGGTCATGCCGTTGAGCACCAGCGCCCGCCAGGCGATGCGCAGGCAGACGCCGAGCGCCGCCTCGTCGGGCCCGTGGCCGCAGACGTCGCCGATCACCGCGTGCACGACCTTGTCGTCGGTCTCGACGACGTCGAAGAAGTCGCCGCCGAGCGTGGCCGAGCCGCGGCTGGCCCGGTAGCGGGAGGCGACTTCCAGGGGCATCTCCTGCAGCAGCGGCGTCGGCAGCAGGCCGCGCTCCAGGCGGGCGTTCTCCTTGGCGCGCATGCGTGCGGTGTGCAGCGCCACGGCCGCCTGCTCGGCCTGCTTGCGCTGCATGGCGTAGCGCAGCGTGCGGCCCAGCCATTCGGCCTCGACCCGGCCCTTGACCAGGTAGTCCTGGGCTCCGGCGGTCACCGCGGCGAGGCCCGCGCTCTCCTCGGCCAGGCCGGTCAGCACGACGACCGCGGCGTCCCCGGCCTCCTCCAGCACCGACGACAAGGCGGAGAACTCGTAGGCGTCGGGCAGGCCGAGGTCGAGCAGTACGCACTGGGGGCGCAGCCGGGCCAGCGCCCTGCGGGCCTCGTCCACCGAACGCGCCCACTCCAGCCGGACGGCAAGGCCGCTGTCCTCCAGCAGCTCCTGGACGATCAGCGCATCCTGCGGATCGTCCTCCACGAGCAACACCAACGGCTGCCGGACATCCTCACTCGCATGGGCCATGTTGGCAATTGCACCCTTCGTCACCGGCACCGAGCTCTAACGAATCGACGCCTCAGGTGTCCCACTGCCCACTACGGCCAAGAAGTGGCCCAAACTCACACACTTTTCCCAAGAAACTTTCCGGTATGCGTCCACGAGCTGAGCAATCGTCACGGGCCGGGGTCGAGGGGGTCTGGCGAATCGACCTCCTTCCACCATAACCAACGCACTGACCTGCATTAACCGCTCATGGCCGGACATGCGAACGGCCCGGAACCGTCAGGCGGTCCGGGCCGTTCGCACACGGCGTTATTCCCACTCGATGGTGCCCGGGGGCTTGCTCGTGACGTCGACCACCACCCGGTTGACCTCGCGCACCTCGTTGGTGATGCGGGTGGAGATGCGCGACAGGACGTCGTAGGGCACCCGGGCCCAGTCGGCCGTCATCGCGTCCTCGGACGTCACCGGCCGGAGCACGACCGGGTGGCCGTAGGTGCGGCCGTCGCCCTGCACGCCCACCGAGCGCACGTCGGCCAGCAGCACCACCGGGCACTGCCAGATCTGCCGGTCGAGGCCGGCGCGGGAGAGCTCTTCGCGGGCGATGGCGTCGGCCTCGCGCAGCAG
>NZ_JBSFGJ010000259.1:0-13972 GCF_053596515.1 Nonomuraea sp. NPDC001684 | reverse complement strand
GACCGTCCTGGCCAGGGACGTGGTGACCTCGGGGGTGGGCTGCGGCGGGGCCGGCAGGAGCAGCGCGAGCAGGGCGACCAGCGCGGCCAGGCGCCGTCTGCCCCGCTCCTCCCAGTCCTCGCCGTACGCGGCCCGCGCCGTGGCCTCCAGCTCCTCGACGAAGGCCAGGGCGCTCGGCGGCCGGTCCCGCGGCTCCTTGGCCAGGCCGCGCCGGACGAGCCCCTGGACCGCCTCGGGCGCGTCGTGGAAGGGCACCGGCGCGTGCACGTGCTGGTAGCCGAGCACGCTGGGCTCGGTCGACCGGTACGGCCGGTGCCCGGTCAGGCACTCGAAGAAGACCGCGGTGGCCGCGTACACGTCGGTCGCCGGCGAGGCGGGCCGGCCGGCCCACAACTCCGGCGCCATGTACGGCGGCGTCCCCTCCGGATGCGTGGCCGTGCCCTGCGGCACCGCGACGCCGAAGTCCACGAGCTTGCTCATCCCGTCGTCGCGGACGAGCACGTTCTCGGGCTTGTAGTCCTTGTGCACGACCCCGGACGCGTGGGCCCTGGCCAGGCCCAGCAGCGAGCCCTTCAGCACGACCAGCGCCGCCTCCGGCTCGGTCGTGCCGTTCTCACGCAGCAGGGCGCGCAGCGAGACGCCGTTGACCAGCTCCATCACGATGCAGGCGCCGTTCGGCTCCTGGATGTACTCCCACATCGTGGCGATGTTCGGGTCGCGCAGCGAGGTCAGCACCCGCGCCTCGGCCTGGAAGCGGGACAGGGCGGCGGGGTCGCGCAGCAGCGCCTCGGAGAGGTACTTGATCGCGACCTTCACGCCCGTCTCGTCGTGCACGCCCAGCACGACGCGCCCGCTCGCGCCCGCGCCGAGCTGTCTGATCTCCGTGTAACCGGGAGCACTCCACTCCATCGCCCTCTCCCATCAGGAGCCGGCCCACCTGATGAGACGCGTGATCAAGGAGTCGGGTTTGCCAGGTGGTTCCGGATTCATGGAACTACTCCCGACGGAGGATGTGAACCGGTATATCGATACCTTCTGGAAGTGCCGGATCCGGTTGCGGTTCGCCCCACGACGTGACCAGCGGATGCACCCCGGCCCAGACCGGCAGCGCGTAGTCCTCCTCCTCGTCCTCCGGCGCCCCGCTGCGGATCTTGACCGACGCCTCGGCCAGCGACAGAGCCAGCACGGCGGTGGCGGCCAGCTCCTTGCGCGTGGGCGGCCGGACGTAGTCCCACTGGCCGGGGGCGAGCTGCTCGGTGAGCGCCCGCAGGGCCGCCAGCCGCTCGTCGGGGTCGCTCACCAGCCGGGCGCGGCCGTAGACGATCGCCGAACGGTAGTTGAGGGAGTGGTTGAAGACCGAGCGGGCCAGCACGATGCCGTCCAGGTGGGTGACCGTGACGCACACCTCGGTGCCGTCGCCGGCCCGCAGCGAGCGAGCCCCGGTGGAACCGTGCAGGTAGAGGGTGTCGCCGATCCGTCCGTAGCCGGTGGGCACGACCATGGGATGGCCGTCGGCCACCACGCCGAGATGGCAGACGAGTCCGCTGTCGAGCACGTCGTAGAGATCGTTCCGGTCGGTGCTGCCGCGGTGCTTCTCTCGGCCGAGAACCGTGCGCGGGGTGGAGGAGAGCATGATTCGACGCTAATCGCGAAGTGGACCTATCCTGTAGGGCCACTAACCGACCCTTCCTAGAGACCACTTTCGTGCGCACCCACATTGACCTGCCGGTATCCCTGTCCCGCGACTCGGCCGCCCCGCTGACCACCCAGCTCGCCGGCTGGCTGCGGCACGCCATGATGGGCGGCGCGCTCGCGCCGGGCGAGCGGCTGCCGTCCACGCGGGCGCTGGCCGACCAGCTCAAGGTGAGCCGGACGGTCGTCACCGAGGCGTACCAGCAGCTCTACGCCGAGGGCTGGCTGGAGGGGCGCCACGGGTCCGGCACGTTCGTGGCGGCCATGGAGTCGCACGTCCCGCCGCGCGAGAGCCCGTACGAACCGGCGCCGCCCGCCCGCCGTCCCGAGGGCGAGTGGATCGACCTGCGTCCCGGGGACCCCTGGGTGCGCGACTACGACCGGGCCGCCTGGAAGCGGGCCTGGCGCAGCGCCGGCGAGCTGCCGCCCGGCGACTCGCCCGACCTGCACGGCCTGCCGCGCCTGCGCGAGCTGCTCGCCGACCACCTGCGCAGGGCCAGGGGCATGGCCGTCGGCCCCGAGAACGTCCTGGTCACCAGGGGCACCGGCAACGGGCTCGACCTGTGCGCGCTGGCCCTGCTGGCCGGCGGCGGACGGGCGGGCGTCGAGGACCCGGGCTACCACGTCGCCCGCACGGTGTTCGCGGCCAGGGGCGCCGAGGTCGTGCCCTGCCCGGTGGACGAGGACGGCGTGATCGTCGACGACCTGCCCCGCGACCTGCGCGTCCTCTACACCACCCCGGCCCACCAGTACCCGCTGGGCGGGCGGCTGCCGATCCCGCGCCGGGAACGCCTGCTGTCCTGGGCCAGGAGCACCGGCGCCACGATCGTCGAGGACGACTACGACGCCGAGTTCCGCTACGACGTCGCCCCTCTCCCCGCCCTCTACGGCCTCGACCCCACCCGCGTCGTGCTGCTCGGCTCGCTGTCCAAGACCCTGGCCCCCGACGTCGGCGTCGGCTGGCTGGTCGGCACGCCCGACCTGGTGAGCCGGATCGCCGCCCTCCGCGCCGCGGTCTCCGACCGCACCAGCGGACCGGTCCAGCAGGCCGTCGCCACCCTCCTGGAACGCGGCGACCTCGACCGCCACCTGCGCAGGATGCGCCTGGAGTACGCCCGCCGCCGGGCCGCCGTCGTGGAGATCCTCGGCCCGGTCTGCCGCCTGCGCGGCGACACCGCCGGGCTGCACGTGCTGGCCGAGCTGCCGGCGGGCGACGTCCAGGAGGTCGTGGAGCGGGCCAGGGAGCGCGGCGTGCTGCTCGACCCCGCCGACCGCCACCACCACGACCGCGCCCGCCTGCACGGCCTGGTCCTCGGCTACGGCTCGGCCTCGCTCAGGGACGTCCGGCGCGGCTGCGCGGTGCTGGCCGGGCTGATCCGGGATGCTCAGACCGGATTGAGTATCTGAGCGCTGGCGCCCGCCGGGCCGCCGTCGGCAGGGTGGCGGGCATGAAACCCTGGCTCCTGCCGGCCTCGCTGATCGTCACGGCGGTCACCGCGTGGCTCGTCCTGTACGCGGGCGTGCCCCTGTCCACCCTCCTGTCGCTGGGCCTGGGCGCGATCTGCCTGGTCTGGCTGGCCGTCCTGCTGACCTTCCCGTGGAACCTGTCCTTCGCCGCCCGGCAGGTGGTGCGCGACATCGAGGTCTCCCGCGAGACCGGCATCGACGTCCCGGCCCGCGGTGCGGAGGAGGCCAGGACGATCGCCCGCCGCATGCTCGTCCTCGCGGTCGCCGGGCACGTGGTCTCGGCCGTCGTGGTCGCGGTGGTCACGTTCTTCTCCGGGCGGCAGATCGGCTACTACTTCGCCGCGTTCTACCTGCTGGCCACCGCGTTCCGCCCGGCCGGGGCCTACGTCGGGCACCTGCGCGAGCGGGTCAGGACGCTGGGACGCGAGGTCCGCTACCCGCGCCTCGACGTGATCGCGCTGCGCGACCAGGTCGAGGCGCTGTCCGCCGCCGCCGAACGGCTCACCCGGCAGGCCGAGGAGCTCGGCGGCGAGCTCGCGGCCACCCGGGCCGGCCTGGAACGGGCCGACCACGACCTGGACCGCCGGATCACGCTGATGGCCCGCCGCTTCGAGGAGACCGTGGACGGCCTCAACGACAACCAGGAGATCATCACCGGGCTGCGCGCGTTCCTCAGACTGCTTCGCGCGGACCCTGCATAGGCGGCTCCAGACCGCGCAGGACGGGCAGCGAGCGGGCCGCGTACAGCGGGTCCACCGGCAGCACGTGCCGGGCCCACCAGCGCGCGGGGCCCGGGTCCGGCGAGGCGTCGGTGAAGCCGAGGGCGTACTCGTCGTACGGCGGGTCGTACAGGTAGCCGGTGGCCACCCCGCGGCGCTCCAGCTCGGCGACGGCCGCGTCCCTGTCGCGCACCAGCAGCGGGACGCGGAACAGCGGCTGGTCCAGGTTGTCCAGCACGGCGGGCGCCACCGTGGGCAGCTCGGCCAGCCGGGCGATCCCGGCCAGCCGCCGCGCCCGCTCGCCGGGCACCTTGGCCAGGCGCCTGGACTGGTACCAGCGGACCAGCCGCCCCCGCCGGGCGCGGTAGGCCGCCAGGTCGGCGCGTACCCACGGGTCGAACGGCGGCAGCGCGGGCACCTGCTTGAGCGCCAGCTCCAGCGCGTCGGGCTCCAGGGCGATGCGGTAGCCCTCGCGCTCCTCCTGCATGCCGAGGGCGCGCATCAGCGCGAGCGCCGGGCGGACGAGGTCGAGCCTGAGCGCGACCTGCCGGGCCATGGAGGTGGCCACGCTGAACAGGTCGGCGCGCAGCGCGCCGGGGACGAGCAGCTCGTCGCGGGCGCGTTCGAGCGCTTCGAGGTCGGCGCGGTCGGTCACCGCGAGCACGCCGCCCGAGCCCGCGCCCGGATGCTTGGACAGGCTGAAGACCCCCGCCTGGCCGAACGTGCCCAGCGGGCGCCCGCCGGGAGCGGTCTCCAGGGCGTGCGCCACGTCCTCGATCAGGATCTTTCCCGCGAAGGCCGACACCTGGTCGGGCAGGCCGTACAGGTTCGTCGTCAGGACGGCGTCCACCGTGGACAGGTCGACCCGGGAGACGTCGATGTTGCCGTCACGCGGGGACAGCGGCGCGATCACCGGGCGCAGACCGGCCGCCAGCACGAGGAAGAGGATCTCGTCGGCCGAGACCGGAGACATGAGCAGCCGCTGACCCGGCAGGCACCAGTGGCGCAGCGCGAGGTAGAGGCCGAGGCGGTTGGATGGGAGCCACAGGCAGTGCCGCCCGGTGCGCTCCGCGATGAGTCTCACCCTTGTAGGACGGTACGCAGTCGCCCGAAAGTTTTCAACGCTTTGTCGGCGGTCTTGAGCAGCAGCGGATTGGCCATCACCGTGGCACGCGTCTTGCGCACCGGCACCCGCATCATCCAGTGGACCCCCGCCGCCACGCCGGCCCTGGCCACGCGGCCCTCGGCCACCTCCAGCTCGCCGTTCTTGAGCTTCTCCTTGTACTCCTTCTCGCCCCGGCCCATGTCGATCACCTGGACGCCCGACGCGGCGGCCGCCTCGGCCATCGCCAGGTGGTGGATGAGCCCGGGGGAGTACTTGGCGTAGGCGGTGTCGTAGGCCGGGAACCAGCCGGCCAGCGTCGTGCGGGTGCGCACCCCGAAGTGCCCGGCCACCGGCACGTCGTCGACGTAGACCATGTCGAGGACGCCGGCGAAGCTGTCGGACCGGGTGGCCAGCAGCCGCTCGACCAGCTCGACGATCCACCGCTGGGAGAACCGGTCGGTGCGCCCGGTACGCCGGTACTGGTCGGTCTTCCAGCCGAGCAGCGTGTGCAGCGGCCCGGTCTCGGTGATCGCGTAGTCGTGGCGCAGCGGCCCCGACTCGCGCTGCAGCTTGCGCGACTTGGCCAGGGTTGATTTGTACGTCTTGCCGGACCGGGCGCGCAACGTCTCGGTGTAGGGGCCCCACCCGTCGCGCAGGTCGATGATCGGCGAGGGGTGCGTGGTGCACCGCCCGTCGAGCAGCGGCTGGCCGGAGACCAGGTGGTCGAACTCGTAGACCGACAGCCCGCACTCCTTGATCAACCGGCGCGGGTCGAGGTCGAGGCCCTTGGCGTGGACCAGGCCCTGCGCGTCGGTCAGCCCCGCGGCGACCGGCTTGCCGATGCCCAGCGGATGGCGTTCGAAGGGGAAGAAGCCGACGATGTCCGGCCCGTCGTACAGGACGGCCACCCGGACCAGGTCGCGGAGCTCGCCCACGGTGACCGTGAACTCCGGGGACAGGAAGGGGTTGTCGAAGGCGGCGTCGGACTCCTGCAGGGCGCGCCATCGGCTGAGCTCGGGCTGTCCCAGATCGCGAGGGTGGGCAACGGTGACGCGCATGGGCTCCTACTGTCGGCTTACCACAACCTGACCAGCATGCGGTCAGAGGTGTAGGGCCAGGTTAAAGGATGGGCGCCCATGCCTGGGATGTGCCGGGCCTACTGTTATGCAACTCTCAGCTGGCTTTCAGGACCGAGTGGCGTTCTAATGTGTGTCCATGACGGTACCAGGGATCGACTGGCCGCGGCTGGTCTCGTGGCTGGGCAGGAACGTGCCGGACGCCGGGGAGCCGCTGTCCGTCTCGCTGATCTCCGGAGGCAGGTCGAACCTGACCTACCTGGTGGAGGCGCGCGAGCGCCGGCTGGTGCTGCGCAGACCGCCGCTGGGTCACGTGCTGCCCACCGCCCACGACATGCGGCGGGAGTGGCGGGTCATCTCCGCGCTGGCGCCGACGCCCGTCCCGGTGCCCGAGCCCGTCGCCTTCTGCGCCGACGAGGAGGTGGTCGGGGCGCCGTTCTATGTCATGGGGTACGTGCCCGGCGCCGCCGTGCAGACCAAGGACGAGCTGGGGCGGCCGACGCCGGCCCAGACGCGGCGGCTGTCGGAGCGGCTGGCCGAGGTGCTGGCCGCCATCCACGCCGTGGACTACCGCGAGGTGGGGCTCGGCGACTTCGGCCGTCCCGAGGGGTACCTGGGCCGGCAGCTCGACCGGTGGTGCCAGCAGTGGGAACGGTCGAAGACCGCCGACCTGCCCGACTACGACAGCCTCGTGCGGCGGCTGCGCGAGCGGCTGCCCGCCGCGTCCGACAGCACCCTGGTGCACGGCGACTACCGGCTGGACAACACGCTGGTGCGCCTGGCGCCGCCGCCGGCCGAGATCGAGATCATGGCCGTGGTCGACTGGGAGATGTCCACGCTCGGCGACCCGCTGGCCGACCTGGGGCTCACGCTGACGTACTGGCACGACCGCGGGGACGACGAACGGGCCCGCATCCCCGTGTCGGGCGACGTGACGGTGGCGCCGGGGTTCATGAACGCCGCCGAGTTCGCCGCCCACTACGGGAAGGTCTCCGGCCGCGACATCTCGGACCTCGGGTTCTACGTGGCCTTCGGCAACTTCAAGCTGGCGGTGATCGTGGAGGGCATCCACGCCCGCTTCAAGCAGGGTAAGACCGTGGGGGAGGGGTTCGACCGCATCGGCGCGGCCGTGCCGACGCTGATCTCCCGCGCCCATCGCATGCTCGACCAGCCCTGACCCCGCCCCTGACCCCGCGAGGAGCCCCATGAGCACAGTTGCACTCATCACCGGAGCGGCCAGCGGCATCGGCGCCGCGGTGGCCCGGCGGCTGTCGTCGGGCGGCGCGAAGTGCGTCCTCGTCGACCGCGACGGCGAGGGCGTCGAGCGGGTGGCCAAGGAGGTCGAGGGCGCGTGGCTGGCCGCCGACGTCAGCACCGAGGAAGCCTCCCTGGAGGCCGTCGCGCTCGCCGAGCAGCGGTACGGCCGCCTCGACCTGGTGCACCTCAACGCCGGCATCTCCGGGGGCGTCGACCTGGCGAACTTCGACCTGGAGCGCTACCGCGCGGTCGTCGGCGTGAACGTGGACGGCGTCGTCTTCGGCGTGCGCGCCAGCGTGCCGCTGCTGGCCAGGTCGGGCGGCGGCGCGATCGTGGCCACGTCCTCGCTGGCCGGGCTGGTGGCCTTCGCCGGCGACCCGATCTACACCATGACCAAGCACGCCGTCGTCGGCCTGGTCCGGGCGCTGGCCGAGCCGCTGTCCCAGCAGAACATCCGGATCAACGCCGTCTGCCCCGGATTCACCGACACTCCGCTGGTGGCCGCCGCGCGGGAGATGTTCGTCGACGCCGGATTCCCGCTGCTCACGGCCGAGGACGTCGCCGCCGCCGTCGAGTCCGCCTTCTACACCGAGACGCCGGGCACCCTGCTCATCGTGCAGCCGGGTAGGCAGCCGGTGCCGTACCGTTACTCGGGGGTTCCCGGGCCCGCGGGCGGTCAGCACCCACCCGCTTCCGATTGACAGCAAGTCTGCTGCAAGCGGAACGATTACCGTCATAAGGGCCGGGCACTGCCTGGCCCTTGTACGTTGCGTGATGGTAAGGAGCGTTCCGTGATTCCCACCGAGGGCAGACACGCGCGCAAACGGTCGCCATGGCCGATCGCCCTGGGGGCCGGCGTCCTCGCGGTCGTGCTCGTCGTCGGCATCATGGTCTACGCGGGCATGCGGTCGAGCTCCCGCGAGGGCTTCAAAGGCGGCGAGGTGGCCGAGGTCGGGCCCACCCAGGCGCCGCCGCGGCTCGAACAGCCGCCCGTGCTCCACGACTGGCCCCGGTGGGGCATCACGCACACGCAGTACAGCACCGAGACCGAGCCGCGCCCGGTCGTCGAACAGGCCAGGGGCATGCTCGGACGGGTGCCGATGCTGCAGAACCAGCACATCATGGGCTGGGGCGTGGGCAACCCCGAGCCGAGCCCCGGCCAGTTCAGCTTCCGCGACCTCGACCGGCGGCTGACGTTCATGGCGTCGTCGCGGGCGGTGCCGGTGATCACCCTGTGCTGCGCGCCCGACTGGATGAAGGGCGGGCAGCCCGGACGTACCGACTGGAGCAAGAACCACACCGTCGCCCCCAAACCGGAGCACTTCGACGACTACGCCAAGCTGGCCGCGCGGGTGGCCCGGCAGTACCCGACCGTCAAGTACTACATGGTGTGGAACGAGTTCAAGGGCTTCTGGGACCCCTCCACCAACCGCTGGGACGCCGAGGGGTACACCCAGCTCTACAACAAGGTCTACACGGCGTTGAAGAAGGTCGACCCGCAGATCAAGGTGGGCGGGCCGTACATGCCGATCGAGACCGGCTCGGGCGGCGGGCCGTCCGAGCTGAAGGGGCCCTGGGGGACCGTCGATCAGCGGGCGCTCGACGCCATCGAGTACTGGATCGAGCACAAGAAGGGCGCCGACTTCATCGTCGTGGACGGCGCCTCGATGACGACCGACAAGGGGAACGTTCCCGACGACTTCGGCGCGCTCGCCAAGTTCGGCGCGATCACGAAGTGGCTGCGGGAGAAGAGCGACGACCTGCCCGTCTGGTGGGCCGAGTGGTACGTCGAGCCGGAGAACTCCGGGTGGAGCGAGGAGCGGCGCACGGCCGTGCAGGCGGCGGCGATGATGGAGTTCGCCAGGAGCGGCGTCACCACCGCCCTGTACTGGAACCCGCAGGTGAAGGGGACGGGCCAGTGCGACGGCTGCCTCTGGGCGCCCGGGCGGGGGGACGAGATGCCGATGGCGGGGCTGCTGAGCGGGTTCACCCGGTGGTTCCCGGCGGGGGCGCGGCTCGACGGCTCGGTGACGTCGTCCGACCCGAAGGTGAAGGTGCTGGCGCAGGAGCAGCAGGTCGTCATGGTGAACACGTCCGACCGGGAGGTGACGGCCACGGTGGACGGCAAGGCGGTGACGCTGGGGGCGTACGAGATCAAGTGGGCGGGAAGAGGCGGCGCCTGACGGCACCCGACGCCTGCGGCGCTGATGGTTTCCAAGCCCGGCGCCTAAGGCGCCCATGGTCCACCCGGCCCGTTGCCTGGTTACCGGGTGGGCCTGCTGGAGCCCACCCTGGAGAGGCGCCTGCGGCACTGACGATTTCCACCCCTGGAAGGGCGCCTTGCGCATCCCTGGTTGGCGCGTCGTTGCTTGGTCATCGGCGACGTACGGCGCTCACCTGCGCCTCGGCTCCTGGAGTTCGCCGCGGCTCCTACACCGGACTCCACGACACCGTCACCATGCGTCGAACACCCACGAAAGCCCCTCAGCCTAGGCATCGCCCTCACCCACCGGCCTGCCCCAAGCCTGCCTCGCCCTCACCCCCGGCGACCCCCGACACCCGAGCCCGCACCCAGCCCCCTCCCCACCCGACCCCGGCTTCACGATCCCGGCTTCACGATCCCGGGGCCCGTCCCGGGGCAGCCGCCCGGTACGGTCCACCGCTTCACCGATCCCGACACCCATGAACGTAGAGTGGTGCTCCATAAGCCGAAAGTGACTGACTTGTGATGCCGGGGACCGTGATGACCGACAGCAACGCCGAGCCGCCCATCGTGCACATCCTCGACCCGATGAGCGCGGCCTACGACGCCGCCTTCGCCACCTTCCTGGCCCACACCGACCAGAAGATCCGAGCTCGCGAAGAACTGGCCCGGGTCGTGGGACGGCTGCCCCACCGCCGTACGCTCATCGACGCCGGCGCGGGGACGGGCGAGACCACCGCGTGGCTGGCCCCCAGGTTCGACCGGACGATCGCCATCGAGCCGAACGAGCACCTGCGGGCCGAACTGGCCCGCAGGTGTCCCGAGGCCACGATCCTCGGTCAGGACATCGCCACCGCCGACCCGGAGGAGACCGCCGACCTGGTGTTGTGCGCGCACGTCCTGTACTACCTGCCGCAACAGTCCTGGCTGCGCCAGCTCCAGCGGCTGGCCTCCTGGACGGCCGAGGGCGGCTTCGCCGTGGTCGTCATGCAGAACCCCGACAGCGACTGCATGCGCCTGCTGCGCCGCTTCACCGGCCACCGCTACGACCTGGACGCCCTAGGACGCGCCTTCGCCGCCACCGCGGGCACCGAATGGGAGATCGGCATCAGCACCGACCCGGCCTCCGTCACCATGCCCGACCTGGAAACCGCCCTGGCCGTCGCGCAGTTCATGCTGAACGTCGTCCCGCTGTCGCAGCCGCCCGCCATGGACGAGGTCGCCGCCTACCTCCAGGAACACTTCCGCACCCCGGACGGCTACCGCCTGAGCTGCGACCAGGACTTCCTGGAACTCCAGCGCAACGGCCCAGACGCCTGACCGCAGGAAACCCGCCCGGACCGCCCAGTGGCGGCCTGACGCGGCCCTGACGGGCCTCCGTGATCGGCCGTGACGGGCCTCCGCGATCGGCACTCACTGGCCCTGGGCGGGTGGCGGCGTGACGGCCATCGTGAAGGCGGTCTCGGTGAGGAGCGCCTGGTCGAGCACGATGTGCGGCCGCGTGCCGCGTTCGAGCTGCTGGAGGCCGAGCACCACCGCCAGCGCGAGCAGCGCCCGGCGTTCCGCCTCCCCCTCGTCGAAGCCCAGCCCCACCAGGAGCCCGGCGACGAAGTCGACGCGGCGGCGGGTGACCCGGGTGACGATGTCGGCGACGCCCTCGCGTTCGGCGTCGAGGTAGAGGCGGCTCTCGCCGCCGCGCCGCCCCGCGCGGGCCGCGACCGTGCCGAACAGGGCGCGCAGCCGGGCGCGCGGCTCGGCCTCGGCGGAGGCGGCCGCGATGATGTGCTCGGTCTCCTCGGCCTCCCAGCGTTCCATGACCGCCCGGACGAGCGCGCCGCGGTCGGCGTGGTGCCAGTAGAAGGATCCCTTGGTGGTGCCGAGGTCGCGGGCGACGGCCTCGACCCGCACCGAGTCCAGTCCGATCTTGGTGAACCGCGCGTACGCCGCGTCCACCCACTGTTCCGCCGTGATCCGGCCCCCTTGCGCCATTCGCCATACGGTACCGTATAGTCCTCACCATACGGCACCGTATGGAGGCGTCATGAGAACACCCGTCTACTGGTCGTCCGCCCTGGACGACATGCCCGCGCCCGACTACGCCGACGTGGTCGTCGGCGTGCTGCCGCCGCGCGCGACCGACGACCCGCGGGCCTGGGCGAAGGCCGTCTTCTCGACCAGGTCGATGCCCCGCTGGATCGCCGCGGCCCTGTGGTTGCGCCAGGCGGTCGTGCCGCTGGTCGGCATCCCGCGCGCGCCGCGCGACGTCTTCGGGGTCGCCCGGGTCGAGGGGGAGGAGGCGCTGATCGTGGCCGACGACCGGCACCTGGACTTCCGCTGCGGGGTGGGGGTCGATCGCGAGGCCCGGCTCGTGCGGGTCACGACCACCGTCCGGCTGAAGGGCCGGCGCGGCCGGCTCTACTTCTGGCCGGTACGCCTCGTGCACCCGATCGTCGTCCGGGCCATGCTCCGCTCCGCCCAGCGCCGCCTGGGGGCGCCTAGAGGGTGACGACGACCTTGCCCGTGGCGTGGCCCTGCTCGACGTGGGCGATGGCCTCGGGCACCTGGTCCAGCCGGTACGTCCGGCTGACGACCGGGACGACCTGGCCCGCCTCGACAAGCCCGCGCACGGCGGCCAACGTGTCCCGGTCCGCGGCCGTGACGAAGTTGACCAGGCGCTGCCGGACGAACGGCTTGGTCACGAGCACGCGCAGGATGCGCCCGGTCGGCCCGAGCAGCGACCCGCCGCCGGAGCCCCCGTTGGGGACGTAGGCGCCGGTGGGGGCGAGGGCCCGCCGGTAGTCCGCGAGAGGCCGGTCGCCGACGTTGTCGAGGATGACGTCGTACCGGCCGGGATGCTGGGCGAAGTCCTGCCGGGTGTAGTCGATGACCTCGTCGGCCCCCAAGGACGCGACGAGCTCCGCCTTGCCGCCGCTGCACACGCCGGTCACCTCGGCGCCCAGCGCCTTGGCGATCTGCACCGCGAACGTCCCCACCCCGCCCGCCGCGCCGACGACCAGGACCTTCTGCCCCGGTTTGACCTCGCCTCTGGTGGCCAGGGCCTCGTAGGCGGTCAGCGCCGCCAGCGGCACGGCCGCCGCCTGCTCGTACGTCGAACCGGCCGGCTTCTCCAGCAGCACCTTGTCCTGGGGGACGGCGACGTACTCGGCGAAGGCGCCCCGGAAGTGGCCGAACACCTCGTCGCCGGGCTTCAGCCGGGTGACGTTGCGGCCCGTCGCCTCGACCTGACCGGCCAGGTCCATGCCGAGCCCGGCGAACTTGGGGCGGCGCAGCCCGCAGACGGCCCGCATCACGTACGGCAGACCGCGCACGAAGTGCCAGTCGCCCGGGTTGACGGCCGCGGCCCGCACCCGGACCAGCACATCGTCGTCGCCGACCGGCGGCGGATCGACCTCACGCAGTTCGACGACGGACTCGGGCGGCCCGTAGGCGGCGTAACGGATGGCCTTCATGGCACGCTCCTACTCGACGGTTCTGAGGATCTGCTCGATCGACGCCGTGCGGGCGCGCAGCTCGGCCAGGTCGGCGGCCGAGCGCTGCTGGGCGTCAAGGGTGTTCTCGGCGAGCTGCTCGAACCGGTGCACGAGCCGGCGCAGGTCGTCCTTCTGCAGGGCCTCCAGCTTCGCCTTGCGGAAGTCGAAGAGGCCGACGATGACCAGGCAGATCAGGAAGCCGGTCACGAGCAGCACACCGAGGATGAAGATCACCTCGGGCCAGGCGGTGGGCATCAGGGGCGCTCCTTGGGCTCCGGGTCGGGCGCGGTGAGGGTCTTGGCCGCCTCGGCCAGCGCCGCTGCGGTGAGGTGGACGTCGAAGTCGGTGACTTCGTAGTACTTCATGGCCTTGCCGTCCTCGGAGAGCTCCAGCGTGCCGACGATCAGGCCGGCCGCTTCCAGCCGCCGCAGGTGCATGTGGAGGAGCGGACGGCTGACGCCGATCTCACGGGCCAGGTGGCTCACATAGTCGCGGCCGGCGGCCAGGGTCGCGACGATGCGCACCCGCAGGGGGTTGCCCAGCGCCGCCAGCATCTCGACCAGCTCGTCACCGGTCGGCCCGGCATCGGTCATGATTTCCCGTCACGTGAAAGGTTTTCCTTACACATGAGAGCGTACCTCGCCCAAAGGGTTTTTGGGCAGAAGATTTCAGACGGTCTGCGCGGAGTCGGGTGCCTTGCGCCGCTCGCCCGTGGGCCTGCGCCAGTACGTCAGGAAGCGCAGCACCCACTCCACCGGCCCGTACCGGTGTCCCTTGAGCCACCAGTGGCTGTAGAGCACCTGGACGGTGAAGATGGCCAGCGCGATCAGCACCTCGACGCCGGGGCTGACCCGGTCCACCAGGGCCAGGCCGTAACCGGTGAAGATCAGCGAACAGATCAGCGACTGGCCCAGGTAGTTCGACAGGGCCATCCGCCCGGGGGCGGCCAGGGCCCGGCCCAC
>NZ_JBSFGJ010000258.1:0-14004 GCF_053596515.1 Nonomuraea sp. NPDC001684 | reverse complement strand
TGCTCGGCTGCCGCGGCCGCGGCGGGTTCGCCGGCGCGCTGCTGGGGTCGGTCAGCACGGACGTGGCCGGCCACGCCCGCTGCCCGGTCGTCGTGGTACGCGGTGAGCACCGTCCCGTGCGAGGGGAGGTCGTGGTGGGCGTGGGCGACTCGCCCGAGTGCGAGCCGGCCCTCGCCGACGCCTTCGAACAGGCCCGGCTGCGCGGAGCCGCGCTTCGCGTGGTGCACGCCTGGCAGCTTCCTGTGCACGCGTTCGCCCCCGAGATCGGCTACGACCTGGATGAGATCCGCGAGGCGCAGCACCGGCTCGTCGGCGACCGGGTACGCGTCTTCGCCTCGGACTACCCGCAGGTGAGCGTGGTGCAGGAGGTCCCGTCCGCGCATCCGGTCGACGCGCTCGCCACCGCTTCCGGCCAGGCCGACCTGCTGGTGGTGGGTTCGCACGGGCGCGGCGGCCTCGGCTCGGCGCTGCTCGGCTCGGTCAGCCGTGGCGTCCTCCACCACGCCCGCTGCCCCGTGGCGGTGGTCCGTACGGAGAACTGACCCTGGGAAATGGCTGAGGGGAGCCGGCACCCGCGCCGGCTTCCCGGGACGTTCGACACTGCGGAAGCCGGCCTCCCGAGGAGCAAGGTGAAGAGGGAGAAGGAGGTACGCCATGTCGATCGAAGTCAAGGACGTCATGGGCCGCGTGGCCATCGCCGTGCTGGCGGACGCGTCGTTCGCCGACGTCCTCAACGCGATGAAACGGTACGCGGTGGGCGCGGTCACCGTGATCGACGCCGACCGTCGCCCGGTGGGCGTCGTCTCCGAGGACGACCTGCTGCTCAAGGAGATCGACCCGGCACGGCACAGCACGTCGATGTTCGAGTCCCGCCACCGCCGCGACGAGCACCGCAAGGCCGCCGCGGTCAGGGCGGCACAGCTGATGACCTCCCCGGCGATCACCGTCCCGCCGGCCATGTCCGTACGGGACGCGGCCCGGCTGATGCACGAAAGGCGAATCAAGCAGCTGCCCGTGATCGCCCCGGCGACCGGGCGCATCATCGGGACCCTGCACCAGCGTGACGTGCTGCGCGTCTTCTCCCGACCGGCGGCGGAGCTGGAGGCCGACATCAGAGCCGTGCTCCCGGACGCCGGGCGGGTCGTCGTCGAGATCGAGCAGGGGGTCGTGAAGCTCAGCGGCCGCGTGCGGCGCAGGTCGCAGGCGATCGCGCTGGCAGAGGCGGTACGCGCCGTCGAAGGCGTGGTCGACGTGACCTGCGACCTGGCCGTTGACCATGACGACCGCGTCGTCGTCCCGCCGTTGCTGTAGCGGACGGCGTCAGCCGTGCCGCTCGGCGCGCAGCCGGGCCGAGAGGGCGGCGGCCTGCGTACGGCGCTGCATGTCGAGCTTGGCCAGCAGGTTGGACACGTAGTTCTTGACCGTCTTCTCGGCCAGGAACATGCGCTCGCCGATCTGCCGGTTGGTCAGCCCCTCGCCGATCAGGTCGAGGATGTTCCGCTCCTGCTCCGACAGCGCCGCCAGCGGGTCCTGCCGGGCGGCCTGGTCGCGCAGCCGTTGCAGCATGGCGGCGGTGGTCTGCGGGTCGAGCAGCGACTGCCCGGAGGCCACCGTGCGCACCGCGCCGACCAGGTCGGAGCCGTGGATCTGCTTGAGCACGTAGCCCGACGCGCCGGCCATGACCGCGTCGAACAGGGCGTCGTCGTCGGCGAACGAGGTCAGCATGAGGCAGGCCAGCCCCGGCAGCTTCGAGCGCACCTCGCGGCACACGTCGACGCCGTTGCCGTCGGGCAGGCGCACGTCGAGGACGGCCACGTCGGGCTGGAGCGCGGGGATGCGGGCGATGGCCGATTCGGCGGTTCCCGCCTCGCCGATGACCTCGATGTCGTCCTCGGAGTCGAGGAGGGCGGCCACTCCGCGCCGCACGACCTCATGGTCGTCAAGCAGGAACACACGGATCATGCCCCCAACGCTAGCGGGGACCGCCCGAGATCCCAAAGCGCCCGCCTGGTCGAGGACGCCGAGGAGAAGGCCCGTCTCCAGGACGCCCTCCAGCCCTGGGGGGCGGGGAGATGGATCAGGTGGTCCGCATCAGGCCGAAGAACGTCACCGGGTTCGAACTGGTCCTCGCCGCCGTGGGACCGGGTTCAGGGGCGGTCCCAGGTTAGGGGCAGTTCCAGGATGTCGTCCTCCTTCCAGCCGAGAGACTCCCGCGCCCCGACGATCCCGTCGGTCCGCTCTGCGGCGTGGACGGCGGCCGCCGCCTCACTGCGCCTCCCCAGGTAGCCGGCGAGCGTGACGATGCCGTCGTGGACCTCGACGATGATCCCGTCGCGGTCGTCCCACCCGGATCGCGGCTCGAGCCCCTCGATGACGCGGCGTCTGATCTCGTCGTCGTCGCGCAGGTACATCCTGAGCAGGTCCCGCCTGCTGACGATGCCCTCCAGCCTGCCTTCGGCATCGGTGACGACCAGCCGCTTGACGCCGCTCTCGTCCATGATCCGGGCGGCCCTGACCGTGGAGGCGGACGCGGGGACGGGCACGGCGCTGATCCCGCTCGTCACGAGCACTTCGGCGACGTCCTTGCAGGGGGTATCGGCCTGGACCGCCGTCACCTGCCCGGTCATGACCTCTCTCACGGTGATCCGCATCATGCTCCTCCTGTCAGCTCTCCCTTCCATGTCACCGCCTGCCACGGTGGAGGCGTAGAGGCGGAAGCCCTTGGCCAGGTGGACCTTGGGAGGTGTCTGGTAAAGCATGGTTTGCACCGTCCACACCGGATGCGAGACTGATCGACATGGAGAGCGAGCACCATCCGTTGATGCCGCAGATGCGACTTGATGAGCTGCTGGCCGAGCTGCAGGTGCGGCTGAGCGCGGTGCTGGCCACCCGGGATCGGGTGCACGCGCTGCTGGAGGCCGTGGTGTCGGTCGGCAGTGACCTCGACCTGGAGACGGTGCTGCGGCGGATCGTGGAGACCGCGACCAAGCTGGTGGACGCCAGTTATGGCGCGCTGGGCGTGGTCGGCGAGGAGCAGACGCTCCTGCAGTTCATCCCCGTCGGGTTGAGCGAGGAGGAGATCGCCAGGATCGAGCACTGGCCGCACGGTCTGGGGCTGCTCGGCCTGCTGATCAAAGATGCCCGGCCGCTGCGTCTCGGCCGCATCTCCGACCACCCCGAGTCCTACGGTTTCCCGCCCGGACATCCGCCGATGGGCACCTTCCTCGGCGTCCCGGTACGCGTGCGCGAGGAGGTGTTCGGCAACCTCTACCTCACGGAGAAACGCGGCGGCGGCGACTTCGACGAGGAGGACGAGGCCATCGTCATCGCACTCGCCACCGCGGCCGGCGTAGCGGTCGAGAACGCCCGCCTGTACGAGGAGTCGCGGCGGCGCGAGACGTGGCTGCACGCCTCGTCGGAGGTCACCACGAGCCTGCTGTCCGGAGCTGACCCGCGCCAGGTACTGCAGGTGGTGGCCGCCCGCGCTCGCCAGATGACCGACGCCGGCCTCGTCCAGGTGCTGCTGCCGGATCCGTCGAAGGAGTCCCTGATCGCGGAGGCCGCGGACGGCGACGGCGCCGAGGAGCTCGAAGGGGCCGTCTTCGGCGTCTCCACCACGCTCGCCGGCGAGGTGTTCACGCAAGGAGAGCCGATGTCCGAAGCCGACATGCAGAGCGCTCCTTACCCGGACTCGCCGCTGTGGCGCCTGGGCTACGGACCCGGGCTCATGGTTCCGCTGGGCACTGTGCCGGATGTGCGCGGGGTGCTGGTGCTGGCCAAGCGGAGCGGGCGGCTGCCGTTCAGCAGGGCCGACCAGCAGATGCTGCAGGCGTTCGCGGGGCAGGCCGCGATCGCGCTGGAACTGGCCGAGGCCCGCCGTGACGCCGAGCGGCTCGGCCTGCTGGAGGACCGCGACCGCATCGCCAAGGACCTGCACGACGTGGTGATCCAGCGGCTGTTCGCGACTGCGATGACGTTGATGAGCACGGTCCGGCTGGTGGAGCGCCCGGAGGCGGCCAAGCGGCTGCAACATGCGATCGACGAGCTGGACGGCACGATCCGGCAGATCCGCTCGTCCATCTTCGCCCTGCAGGGCCCTCTTGAGGAGGCCGCGCCGAGCCTGCGCGGGCGGATCGTCGACCTGGTGGAGGGAGCCGGCAGCCATTTGGGCTTCATGCCCGGCCTGCGGATGGAAGGGCAGATCGACACCCTGGTGTCCGAGCCTGTCGCCGAGCACCTGCTGGCCGTGTTACGGGAGGCGCTGTCGAACGTGGTCCGCCACTCCCGCGCCACCCGCGCCGAGGTCTCCATCGAGGCGGCCTCCGGCGGGCTCACCCTGGTGGTGTCCGACAACGGCGTCGGCCTGGACGCGCCCACCCGGCGCAGCGGCGTGCGCAACATCGAGGAACGTGCGGCCGGCCTCGGCGGCACGTGCGAGCTGGAGAGCCCGGAGGGCGGAGGCACCCGGCTGAGCTGGCGGGTCCCTCTCTGAGCGCAGGACCCTCCGGCCCCTGCAAGGTCCCTAGGAGGCGAGGACAGACCCGGAGATCTTCGTCATCATGACGACGACGCAGCACATGGACGCTTACTGGCGCGCCGAGCTCGTCCCCCGAACCGGCCCCTCACCTCGGCCTGATCGTCGCCGACGCCTGGCGGGCCCGGCTGCGTACGCCCGCCGGCCTTCCGCACGCCTGGCCGATCATCCGGCGCGCCGCCGCCGAGCTGGGAATGCCCCGACGGCTGCCGCGCTGCTCGCTGAACGCCCCGGCCGGCGCGCGGCAACGCCTGACGACGGCGACCGCGAACCTGTCCGACGTGCGCCGGTACGCCCATGTCCACGGCGGCACCGTCAACGACGCCGTGCTCGCCGCCATCGCGGGGGCGGTCCGCACGTTGCTGGCTCGCCGCGGGGAACGCCTGCCCGACCTGGTGGTCTCCGTTCCCGTGTCGGCACGGACGGCCGCCACGGCCACCGAACTCGGTAACCAGGTCGGCGTCATGCCCGTCTGCCTGCCCACCCGAGGCGGCCTCGGGTGGGCCGGATCCTCGCCCGCGCGGGCCTGGTGAACCGGCTCCTCGACCACCAGCGCCTCATCCACACCGCGCCTGCTCTCCTACGCGGGCGTCCTGACTGCCACCGTCGCCGCCGACGCGGAACGGGTCGCCGACCTGCCCGTTCTGGCATGTGCACTGCGGCAGGAACTGTCTCAGATGTACTGAGACATCACGACCTTGCGAGACTCGGAGGATCACCCATTGGCGGGCCTCCTGGCTGCGGGGAGCTCGAAGACGCTCAGATTCCACGCCCGGCGGACACCAGTGATCATTCGCCAGGCGATGTGGGAGTCGGTGGAGAATGCCGCCCGCGCTCTCCCGAGGGCGTCGAACCCGCCTTCCCATCCGGGGACCCTCGTGCAGCGGTCCAGGCAGGAGTCGTCCAAGCCGGCGTCGAACACGTCTCTTACCGTTTGACAGAAATAGACGAACGCCGCATAGTCCACCCGCAGCCGAGCAGCTTCCGGCGACTCTCCGTCTTCACCGGCCGACAGCGCCGCGATCAGATCGTGCGACGGAATGTCGCCGTTCGCGGCTTCATGCAGCAGGTGGAGAAGGTTCGAGCCGGCGGCCGAGTCGCGGCCGGTCAACGCGTGCGTGAACGCCATGGCTTTTCTGGAGATCTCCTGGTTCACGATGGCCGCCGCGATGTCCGCGAGCTGGGCTGGGACGGGTGCCGGCGGTGCCTCCTCCCGCAGCATGAACGAATCGGCCTCGACGCCGTCCTCAAGCAGGGCCTCGGCACCCTGGGGCAGGCAGGTGAGGGCGGTCCCCGCCTGCACGACCTTCCTGGCGGCTCTGATGAGGTCCCGGGCGATGCCGCCCGACAGCACGTGACACAGTCCCACGTACGGCTCGCTCAGTCCGATCACGCGCCGGAACAGCAGCCTGCGGCTCTCCGCGTAGGAGAGCCTGCCGACGCGGACGATCTCGTCGAAGGAACTGTCGAAGGCGTCACGAAGCGGGATGCCGCGCCGTTCGAAGGTTTCGAGTGCGTCATCGGAGACCGACACCAGGAAGTGGACGTACGGCACGCCGAACACGCCCTTGAGCTCGTTGACGAATCGCTCGGCCTGGTCGGCGGAGCCGATCTTGTCCAGTTCGTCCACGCCGATGAACACACGACCACCGCCCGCGTGGACCAGCGCCGCCACCCGGCGGGCGAAGCCACGGAATTGCTCCACCACTTCCGGATGGCTCAGCGGCTGCTCCGACGTGGTGATGCCGGTGGTGTACTGCCCCTCCAACCCCACGGGCAGCCGCATCGCCGCGGAACGCGTCGCGCTGTGCGACTGCAGGTGTCGTACCTTGACAAGGTTTCGCTTGGCGGCCTGCACCAGCGGCGACGTCCCCAGCGGGGAGGAACGAGCCCTCCACCACCGCAGACGTGACCACCAGCGCGCGCTCTGAGCCAGGCAGAGCAGACCCACCCCGGCAGCGACGCCGAGCGTCCATGGGGTCACGTTGACGAGCAGTGCGGCGGCGGCCACGAGTACGGGAGCGATCGCCGGAGTCGTTGCCCTTGCCGCGGCCAGAGCGGATCGGCGCAACAGCAGAGAGCGGCTCCGCCCACCGGAGGAGGGGGTGAAATGCACGATCACCTGTCGGCAGAAGTTGGCGAACAGGTGCAGGACGAAATCCCGGGCGGCATAGTCGACCGGGGCCGACACCAGGCAGCGCACGTCCGCGACCGATGGCGGCGCCGGAGGGTGCCCGTCGCGCACGCCCTCCCAAGCGTCGAGCAAGCGCTCCCAGCGGCCCACCGGCTGTGGCCGTGTGGGCACGGGGCCGCAGTAGTGACGGATGATGGTGGATTTGCCGCAGCCGCGGGGTCCCGCGATGCCCAGGCTGATGCCGGTGACGTTCGAGACCAGACTCTCGATCTCGGTGGCGGCGCGGGTCGGCACCTCGTAGAGGCTGTCGTGAATGTCGCTCAGCCCGGGGCTGCTGGTCACGGCGAACACGAGGTCGGCCCGGTGCGCTCGCATGGTGTTGATGCGCGTGCGTATCTGAGCGAGCAGTTCCTGCCGCGCCAGCTTTCTGATCAGAGCGTCGCGTGCCTGGGTGACGACGCTGTTCCTCTCAGGGGCCAGGTCGCTGGAGAAGATCCGCTGACCGAGCCTCAGGCGGCGCAGCCGCAGGATCGCCCAGGTGGCACCGGCGGCGATCAGTGTCGTCCCGCCGGCCCAGAACAGGACCCAGCCCCACGTCCATATCAGGTTCGCGGCGAGGGCTGCCGCCAGCAGGACCACCCCGGCGATGAGGAGAATCACGCCGGCCCAACGCACGCCGAAGAACGGGTCACGCTCGACCGGCGCTCTCGTCGCCGTTCGGGCCATCTCGTAAGCCGCGAACTCCTCCGGCGCGAGCGCCAGGACGCGTCCGGCGTCGGTGACCAGCATGCTGCGCAACCGGTTGGGGGACACGCCCAGTTCATCCAGAGCGCTGCGAATCTCGTCCTGATCGAGCACCCCGGTGAGCGCGCGCATGTACAGATCGAACAGGACCGGGTCCTCGAAGAGCGGATGGTGCTTGAGGCGCGGGCGCGCCGGACGGCCTTCCAGAGGCGGGCGGCGAGCCCGCCCCTCGCGGCGTGAGGCGGCCATGTCCTCATCATCGCCATGGTCCCTGTGGGTGTCAGCGGTCCGCATGAGACAGATCGGTGGGAGGGCGTTGGTCTCCCTCGTCGGACCGTCCGCGGTGCACTGACATCTCGGTGTGCCCACAGTTCTGGCGGTCTCAGGTGCGGGGCGCCGGTTGGTCGCGCCTGCTCAGGGGGGCCGGGCTGCGGGCCAGGCGGACGCCGAGCAGGATGAGACCGACGCCGATCGGCAGCAGGATCCCGGTCGCGACGAACAGCCAGGCCGTCAGCCCGTTCAGTCCGGGGAGCGTGGCCGACAGCCGCAGGTCGGCCGAGATCACCGGGCTCGCGTCCGCGTTCATGATCACTACGGTCCAGTCGCCCGCCTCGGGCGTCCAGGTGAGGCTGCCCGAGCCCGTCGCCGCCCAGAACGGCTGCGCGGCGGGAGGCGCCGCCGGCTGCCCGCCCGGGTGCCGCGTGTAGGCCGTGTCGTCGGAGCCCGCTCCGAAGGTCAGGTGGGTGACACGGTCATAACCCGTGGCGCTCAGGTACCTCTCCACGTCGGCCCGGGGGCCGACACCGACGAACAGCGGGCTGCCCTTGGCTGCCGCCTCGATGCGTACCTGGCCGGTGAAGGCGCGCAGGTACTCCACACCCTGGCCGCTGATCGCAACCGGCTCGGTGGTGAGCGCGTACGCCGGGGTGGCGATCCGCTCGCCGTTCGTGCTGATGAAGCCGTCCGAGGCGCGCGCGTGGGCGAGCACCGCCGACAACGAGCCGGTAGCCGCCGTACCGATGGCGCCGAACGCGAGCAGCGCGCCCGCGACGATCGCCACGACCGACCCGGCGCCGTGCCGCACGGGCGCATGACGCGCCAGGGGCGGCGGCTCCAGGCGCGGCAACTCGTGGCCGCCCTGCTCCAGCCGGAACGGCGGGTAGGCGTCGGTCATGAGCGTCGCGTACGCGGCCACCCTGAGCGCCCACCGGTTCATCCCGAGCACGAAGTCGTACAGGCCGAGCGGGTAGCGGCCGGTGAACAGCAGGCACAGGGCGGCGACGAGGACGAGCAGCCCGATGAGACCGCCCCAGTCGAGCGTGTAGAGCACGCCACCGCCGTCGGGCAGGCCGCCGGCCCAGGAGATGAGGCTGCCGCTGGTGAACAGACCCACGATCAGGTAGTGCGGGATCGCCAGCAGCCACCATTTGACCAGCACCAGCCCACGCGAGAGGCGTTCGGGATAGTCGATCTCCAGCGTGGCCGGGTAATCCGGCGCCGGCCCGAGCGTGAAGGGCGGGTACCGGTCGGTGCCCAGCGCGCCGTAGGTGTAGTACGCCACCCGCCAGGTCCAGCGCAGGACGCCGAGGTTGAAGTCGAACAGCGAGCGCGGATAGCGGCCGGTGAACAGGATCGCGAAGAACGCGATGACAGCGAGGACGCCGAAGGCGATCCACAGGAAGCCGAGCGCGATGTAGTGGGGGATCGCCAGGAACCACTTGACGATCCACAGGCCCCGGTTCAGCGGCTCCTCGAGCCGGGCCTCCACCCGTACGGGATATGTGCTCACCCTCTCAGCGCACCATCGATCCGCCGGCGCGACTGCGGGCGAAAGTCCCAGGTCTCGTGCCGATGGACACCGGTCACGGGGCAAGAAGCCGGCAGCGGAGGACTGCCCTGGACTGGGCGCTCGGCGAGGCCGAACTGAGGGGACTGCTCTTGACCCTCTTCCACGCGTGGCAGCGGCCGTACGGCGAGGCGGAGGAGGAGGCCAAGGCCCACCTGCGCAAGGCCGCCGACCACGTGCTCTGGCGCGGCGCCGAGCGCGCCCGCTCCACCAGCTCGGTCGAGTTCGCGTTCGTCACCGCGGGCTTCGCCCCGCAGCACGCGGCGTGCCCGGTCGCGGTTGCGCCGGGAACACCTGGCTAGGCCCTACGAGCCGCGTTGGAAGGAGGCACCACGGCCACCGGGCACACCGCGTGGTGGAGCACGCCATGGCTGACCGAGCCCAGCATCGCGGAGGTGAACCCGCCCAGCCCGCGCGAGCCCACCACGACGAGGTCGGCCGTGGAGGAGGCGTTCCGAAGGGCGGCCACGGGGTGGTCACAGACCTGGTCGTCGACGAACCGCACGTCAGGGTTCCCTTCCCGCCACGGCACGACCTGCTCGGCGGCCTCGCGGGCGTCTTGCTCGAAGCCCTCGCTGAGCACCCTGTAGGCGGTCGCGTACGAGGACAGCATCGGCGGCCGCCAGGCGTAGAGCACCAAGAGCTCCGCCTCCTGAGCGCGTGCCTGCGCCAGGGCGTACTCCATGGCCGCCTGGGACCGCCATCCGTCGTAGCCGACCACGATCCTGCCGTGCCGTACCGTGGCGGCCTCCCGGACGACGACGACCGGGCTCGCGGCGTGCCCGGCCAGCGCGAGGCTCGTGGAGCCGAGCACCATTCCGGCGAAGCCGCCCAGCCCTCTGCTGCCCAGCACCAGACTGTCGGCTCCCGCTGACTCCCTCACCAGGTCGTCCACCACCGGGCCCGGCAGGATCTCCGTGCCGACCTCCACGCCCGGAGCCAGGCCGCGTGCCCGGTCCGCCGCCGATTCCAGCATCCCGGCGCAGTACTCGGCCGTCCCGGCGTCGCGGGCCCACTGCTCGCACACGTGCACCAGGCGCAGCTCCCGCGAGCGTCTGCGGGCGTCAGCCGCGCCCCATGCGACCGCCGCCATCGAGGGCGGGGAGCCGTCCACGCCCGCCACGATCCGTCCGACCATCTCTTTCGTCTCCATGTCGATCATCCGGGCGGCAGCCGCGGGTTCAGCACGTCGGCAGGGGTCACCACGACCGGGCACCAGGATTCGAGCAGCGCGGTCGGGGTGACGGGGCCGAGCAGCAGGCAGGCGGGAGCTCCGTTCCCCCGGCTGCCGAGGACGAGGAGCGTGGCGTCCTTCGTCGAGTCGACCAGAACACGTTGGGGGCGTTCGGTCACGAACTCGGTGAACACCGTCACCTCGGGGCGTCTGGCGGCCAGGTGGGAGACGACCTCCCGGAAGCGGGCCTCCGCGCCCTTGCGCAGCGCGTTGGAGTCGACGAAGGGGAGCGGATCCGGCCAGGACGCCGACCCGCAGTCCGCCCAGCAGCACAGTGCCGTCACGCTGCCGCCGCGCAACGCCGCCTCGTCCAGCGCCGCCAGGCTGGGCGGCGATCCGTCGAGGCCGACGACGACGCGGACGTCCTGACCGTCGGGTGGCCGGAGGGACGGACGTACGACGACGACGGGCCTGACGCTGTGCGCCGGCACCTGCACGGCGGCCGATCCCACCTGGAGCCCTTCGAATCCATCCTGGCCACGGGAGCCGAGTACGGTCAGCTCCGCCCCGCTCGCGACCTCCAGCAGCACCGCGGCGGGCGTGCCCTTCCCCAGGACCGGCTGGACGTCCACCTCCGGGGCCAGCTCCTTGGCGCGGCGCACGCCATCGTCGACGACGCCGAGGGCGACCTGCTCGATCTGCGTGAGGACCTCCTCCGCGACCGGCCTCTGCGCGAAGGGCCAGTGCAGGGCGTGGCAGACCAGCACGGGCAGCCTCCGCAGCCGTGCCTCCTCGACGGCCCAGCGCAGCGCGTCACGGCTCTCGGGCGAGTCGTCGTAGCCGACCAGGATGGGCCGGTCGGCCTGGTCATCGCGCACTGCCGCCTCCTGGACGAGGAATGGTCCTGTCGGATGGGCCTTCCCGCCGCTCCTGCCGGATGAGCCTCACCGGCCGGGAAACTCTTGGTCTGTCTCGGTTGCCCTGGCCTTTCCGCCAACGGGCTCCAGTCGCACCGCCGTGACCTTGTACTCGGGGCATGACGTCGCGGCGTCTCCGCGATCCGAGGTGAGGGCATTGACTCCGCTGGCGGGGAAGTGGAAGGCGCAGAACACCTGGCCGGGTGTCACGTCATGACTGACCTGGACGGTCAGGTGCGCCTCTCCGTAGCGGCTGCGCACCGTGACGCGGTCGCCGTCGCCCAGGCGGTGGCGGGCCGCGTCGACGGGATGGACGTCGAGCCGGTCGGTGGGGTCGAGCAGGAGGTTGTCCGTACGCCGGGTCATGCCGCCGGAGTTGTAGTGCGCCCAGCGCCGCCCTGTGACCAGAACCAGCGGGAAGCGGTCGTCGGGCTCCTCGCCGGGCGGCAGGTACGGCACGGCGCCGAGGTGCGCCAGCCCGTCCGGGGTGGCGAACCGTTCCCGGTAGAGCGAGGACTCGCCGGGCCGGTCGGGATGACGGCACGGCCAGGGGACGGCTCCTTCCCGGTCGAGCCGTTCGTGCGACAGACCCGCGAAGACGGGGGCCAGCCGGCCGCACTCGGCCAGGGCCTCGGCGGGCGTGGCGCATCCGAGGTCGGCGCCGAGCGCCGCGGCGACCACCTGGATGATCTGGAAGTCGGGCCGCGCGGCTCCCGGCGGGGCGAGCGCGGCCCGCACCCGCTGGAAGCGGCGGTCGAAGTTGACGAACGTGCCTTCCTTCTCCAGCCAGGACGCGGCGGGGAACACGACGTCGGCCCTGCGTGCGGTCTCGGACAGGAACAGCTCGTCGCAGATCACCAGCGGGCACCCCTCCAGGGCCTCGACGACCTGGTTGCTGTCGGGATCGGTGGCGCACACGTCCTCTCCGAGGATCCACAGGGCGCGCAGCTCTCCGGAGCGGGCGGCGGCGAACATCTCCGGGATCCGCAGGCCGGGCCCGGGCGGGACGGGCACGCCCCACACGCGTTCCGCGCGGAGGCGGGCGTCGGCGTCGGTCACCTTGGCGTACCCGGGCAGGAGGTCCGGCAGCGCGCCCATGTCGGACGCGCCCTGGACGTTGTTCTGGCCGCGCAGCGGGTTCACGCCGAACCCGCGTCCGGTTCCGACCGCTCCGCGAAGGATGGCGAGGTTGGACAGGGCGCGTACGCCGTCCGTGCCGTGCAGGTGCTCGGTGACGCCCAGCCCGTAGACGATCGCCGGTCTCTCCGCCAGGCCGAACAGCCGCGCGGCCGCGACGACGTCGGAGACGGGCACGCCGGTGACGGCGGCCGTTCGGCCGGGGGAGTAGTCGGCGAGCAGCGCGGTGAGCTGCGGCAGACCGGCCGACCGCTCACGCAGGAACTCGTCGTCGATCAGGCCCTCGGCCAGCATCACGTGGGCGATCGCGTGGAAGAGGGCGACGTTGGCGCCGGGACGGGGGCGCAGGTGGACGTCGGCATGGCGGGCCAGGCCCACCGCGCGCGGGTCGGCGACGACGAGCCGCGTCCCGCGCAGCACGCGCTGGAGGAGTCGCGCGCCGACCACGGGGTGCGCCTCGACGGGGTTCGCGCCCACGAGCAGCAGGCAGTCGGCGCTCTCCACGTCCTCGAAGGGGTCGGTTCCGCCCGGCAGGCCGAATGCCGCGGTCAGGCCGGCCGCCGACGGGGCGTGGCACAGCCGGGAGCAGTTGTCGACGTTGTTGGTGCCGATCACCGTCCGCATGAACTTCTGCAGCAGGTAGTTCTCCTCGTTGGTCGCCCTGGCCGAGGAGATCGCCGCCACCGCGCCGGGGCCGCCCGCCGCGACCGCCGCGCGAAGCCCTCGGGCCACGTGGCCGAGGGCCTCCTCCCAGCTCACCGGTTCAAGGCGGCCGTCGCGGCGCAGCAGCGGCCGGGTGAGCCGGTCGGGCGAGCGGAGGAACCCGTGGGCGAAGCGGCCCTTGACGCAGGCGTGGCCCCGGTTGACGGGGCCGTCGCGGGCGGGCAGCACGGCGGTCACCGAATCGCCGCTGGTGATCACGTCCAGAGAGCAGCCGACCCCGCAGTAGCCGCAGGTGGTGCGGGTACACGGCAGTTCCGGCGCCCGGTCGCCGCCGGGCAGGCCGGGCTCGGTGAGCGCGCCGGTGGGGCAGGTGTCGACGCAGCCGCCGCACGCGACGCAGTCGGACTCCGCCCACGGCCCTCCCGTGCCGGGCGCGACCACCGTGTCGGAGCCCCGTCCGGCCAGGGTGAGGGCGAAGGTGCCCTGGACCTCGGCGCACATGCGCACGCACCGGCCGCAGGCGATGCACAGGTCCCGGTCGAGGCGGACGTACGGATGGGTGTCGTCGCGGCCCCGGCCGCCGGCTCCCCGGGCCGTGTCCGGCGCGATGCCGAGGTCGTGGCAGACCCTGGCCAGCTCGCTGCGGCCGTGCTCGCCGTCCAGGGCGTGCGGCGGCAGGACCGAGACGATGACCTCCACGGCCTCGCGGCGCAGGACGCGCAGGTCATCCGCGTCGACCTCGATCGGGGCGTCCTCTGCGGCCGGTGTCACGCACGCGGCGACCACCTTGCCGCCGGCTCTCCCGCCGCCTGCCCCAAGCTCAAGGCCGCCGGCGTCACGCCGGTCTTCGAGTCG
>NZ_JBSFGJ010000257.1:0-14011 GCF_053596515.1 Nonomuraea sp. NPDC001684 | reverse complement strand
CGGGCGCGGGGCGGTCGCCACTGGCCGTGCCCGTCTGGTACGACTACCTTCTCGTCGCTCTCCCCCATGAGCGCGGCCGTGCCCTGCGGCGAGGTGATGAGCGAGATGAGCCCGGTGCCGGCGGGGGCCCGGCCCGGGTGCTTGTGGTGGTCGACGGTGATCACGTTGAGCACGGGGTCCTCGGCCGCGGGCACGAGCGTGGCGAACCCGCGCCAGCCGGGCGCCGCCGGCCGGGACAGGACGAGGCTGAGCCGCAGCATGGGCGCGTACGTGCACGCCTCCAGGTACGCCCGCTCCTCCGGCGGGGCGCCGGGGTGCAGCCGGGCCGCCACGGGCGCGGGAACGGCCAGGACCGCCGCCCGCGCGCTCACGCTCCCCCGCGGCGACTCCAGCCGCACCCCTCCCGGGCACGGGACCACCCCTGTCACTTCGTGCCCGGTGACCACGTCGAGCCCGGCGGCGAGCACCCTGGCCAGGGTGTCCATGCCGTCTCGGTAGGTGTGCCAGGTGTTCGTGCTCCCGGTGCTCGTCAGGTGCTCGGCGAACACCGCGGCGGACGAACGCCCGGCGTCCCAGCCGAAGAACCCGGCGACCAGCGGCTCGACGAGAAACGCGCGCAGGTCGGGATGGAACTTCCCGACCAGGTCGGCGACGGTGGCCTCCGGGCCCGGACGGCCGCGGGCCAGGCGGAGGCGCAGGCGTACCAGGTCGAGGCGGGCGCGCGGCGGCAGGCCCGCGCCGGTGAGCAGCCCGAGCGGGCGGCCGACGTGCGGGTGGACGCGCCCGTCGCGCCACACGCCGACGGCGTCGCGCACCCTCGGCACGGCCGCCGGGTCGAGGCCGACCGCCCTGATCAGCCGCCAGGTGGCCGGGTAGCCGTCCGCGGACGGCAACATCTCGGCGCCGGTGTCGATCAGGCAGCCCCGCGCCCGCAGCGTGCGCATCCGCCCGCCCACCGCCTCGGCCGCCTCCAGGACGCGGACCGCGAGCCCGGCCCGGTCCAGCGCGTACGCCGCCGCCAGGCCGGCCGGCCCGGCGCCCACCACCGCGACGTCCACGTTCATGCCAGGACCAGGTTGGCCAGCATCAGCACGCCGACGGTGACGCGGTGGGTGCGGATCGCCACCCGCCGGGCCCGCAGCACGTCTCCGCGGACGAACCCGATCACCAGCTGGGTGACGCGGAGGGAGACCAGCGGCACGAGCACGCCCAGGAACCACCAGGGCGCGCCCCCGGCGGCCACGGCCCACCCGACGACCAGGCTCTCGGCCGCGCTCACCGCGGTGACGAAGGCGGCGTTGACCCGCGGGGACGTCCGCGCCGCGACGGTGAACCGCCCGGCCTCCCGGTCACCGCGGGCGTCGTTGGTGTTGGAGTACAGGCCGAAGATCATCGGCCCGAGCCCGAAGAGCACCGCCTGCACCGCCACGAACCCGCTCGCCTGCCCGGTCAGCAGCCCGTACGGCACCAGCACCCACCCCACGCCGAGCCCGACGAGGAACAGCTCCTGGAACCCCCGGTAGCTGAGCTTGAGCCCCCACGAGTACTGCACGGCCGCGACCACGCACGCCGCCGCCGTCACGACCACCCACGCGGGCCGGTGGGGAGCGGCGGCCACGACCGCGGCCCAGAGCACGGCGCTGATCGCGGTGGCCGTCCAGGCGAAGCGCAGCGCCTGCCGCTCGGTGAGCGTGCCGGCGACCAGCGGTTTGCGGGCCAGTCTGCGCCGGGCGGCGTCGGAGGAGTAGTTGGCCGCGTCGCTGCCGTCACGGTGGCCGGTGATGTCGTCGAACCCGACCATCGCGGCCACCACGGCCGCCTCGGCGATCAGCACGGACAGCAGCAGGCCCACCGCGTACGGCTGCCATCGCCCGGCCGGCGGCAGCAGCGACCACACCAGCGGCAGGCCCAGGTAGTAGTCGTAGATGTCGAGCTTGGCCAGCCGCGCGTAGGGGCCGAGGCCGCGGGTGACCACCTGGTCGGTCATGGGTTCTCCTGCGGGGAGCCGTGGGCGAACGCGCAGACCGCGTCGGCGATCCGTTCGACCTCGGCGTCGGCGAGCCGCGGGTGCAGCGGCAGCGACAGGTTGCGCCGGGCGGCGGACTCGGCCACCGGCCAGGACGCGCCGGGCGGCGCGAAGCGGGCGAAGGCCGGCTGGGCGGGCAGCGTGCGCGGGTAGTAGACGTGGGTGGCGATGTCGTGGGCGGCCAGGTGGGCCGCCAGCGCGTCCCGGTGCTCGGTGAGCACGGTGTAGACGTAGTGGAACCGCCCGTCCCCTCCGACGGGCGGTGCCACGATCCCGCGTTCCGCCAGGGGCTCGAAACGCCGGGAGTAGTAGGAGGCGATCTCGGCCCGGCGCGACAGGCGGTCGTCCAGGCCGGCGAGCCGCTGGAGCTGGAAGGCCGCCATCACCTCGTCGAAGCGGCTGTTGTGGCCGACGCGGCGGTGGTGGAAGCGCCGCGCGCCGTCCTGGCCGTGGTTGCGCAGCATCCGTACGTGCGCGGCCAGGGCCGGGTCGTCGGTGATCACCACCCCGCCCTCCCCCGGCATGCCGAACGTCTTGACCTGCACGAACGAGTAGACGCCCGCGTCCCCCCACCGACCGGCGGGCCGCCCGCCCAGCGTGCCGCCCTGGGCCAGCGCGGAGTCCTCGACCAGCCGCAGGCCGTGCCGGTCGGCCAGCTCGCGGAAGCGCGGCATGTCGGCCATCACGGAGAACATGTGGGCCGGCATCACCGCCTTGGTCCGCCCGGTGACCAGCGACTCGGCGGCGGCGGGATCGGCGGTGAGCGTCACGGGGTCGACGTCGGCGAACACCGGCCGCGCTCCCGCGCCGACGACGGTGGCGGCCAGCGGGGCGCAGCCGAAGGCGGGCACCACGACCTCGTCGCCGGAGCCCACGTCCATGGCGGCCAGCACCAGGGTGAGCGCGGACGTGCCGCTGGAGCAGGCCACGACGTCGGCCGCGCCGAGCCGGTGGCGCAGCTCGCGTTCGAACCGGGCGGTGTGCTCGCCCAGGATGAACTTCTGGGCCTCGCCGGTGCCGACGGCGTAGACCGTGCGCAGCAGCGTCGCCCGGTCGGCCTCGAACAGGTCGGCGGCGAAGAACGGCACCCGGCTCATCCGCGCCGCCCTCGGTAGAAGCCCTCGATCTCGTCGCACACGCGGTCGGCCGCGGCGTCGGACAGGTCGGGGTAGAGCGGCAGGGCGAGCGCCCGCTCGCAGGCCGCCTCCGCCCTCGGGAAGTCGCCCCGGACGTGGCCGAGGTGGGCGAAGCAGGGCTGGAGGTGCAGCGGGACCGGGTAGTAGACCTCGGTGCCGATGCCCGCCGCGGCCAGGTGCGCCGCCAGGGCGTCACGGGACTCGACCTCGACGAGGTAGACGTAGCAGACCCGGTTGCCGCCCGGGTGCGGCGGCGCCGCGCCCGGCACGGCCAGCACGCCGGGCACGTCGCGCAGCCGCGCGTCGTAACGGGTGGCCAGCTCGGACCTGCGGGCGATGTCGGCGTCGAGCCGGGCGAGCTTGGCCAGCAGGACGGCGGCCTGGAGGTCGTCCATCTTGCTGTTGCAGCCGGGCAGGATCGTGGGGTTGGCGATGCCGGGGAAGTGGTCGAGGGTGCGGCCGCCGCGGCCGTGGTGGCGCAGCGCCCGCGCGGTCTCGGCGATGCCGTCGTCGTCGGTGAGCAGCGCTCCGGCGTCGCCGATGGCTCCGAGGGTCTTGGACGGGAAGAACGACAGCACGCCGCCCGCGCCGACGAGCCCGGCGTGCGTGCCGTCGAGGCGCATGCCGATGGCCTCGGCGCTGTCCTCCAGCACGGTCAGGTCGCGCCGCCGGGCGACCTCGCACACGCCCCGCAGGTCGGCCAGGCGGTCGAACAGGTGCGCCGGCATGACCATCGTGGTGCGCGGCCCGGCCACGGCGTCGACGGAGGCCGGGTCGATGCCGTGGCCGTGCTCCTCGATGTCGGCGAAGACCGGCACGCCGCCGGCCAGCACGACGGAGCTGGCCGTCGCGATGAAGCTGTAGGCGGGCACCACGACCTGGTCGCCGGGCCGCAGGCCGGCCGCGCGCAGCAGCAGCACCAGCGCGTCGGTGCCGGAGTTGACGCCGACGACGTGCGCCGCGCCGGTCCACAGGGCGAGCCGGCGTTCGAGCTCGGCGACCTTCGCGCCGTGGGAGAACTTGCCGCGGTCCAGCACGTCGACGCACCCGGCGCGGATCTCCTTCCACAGCCGGTCGAACGTCGCCGCCTGGGAGAAGAAGGGGATGGGAGCGGCGGCGGCGCGGGGCGGCGATCCCCCGGGCGGAGAGAGCGTTTTCTCCAAGGTTCCCGTCCTGGTGCGATGGTGGCGGCGGGGCCGCCCGGGGATGCGGCCCGGACGGCCCCTTCTTCGGGCGGAGCCGCCCCGGAGACAGCGGCTCTGGGCGACCCTTCGGCCTGCTCGGGCCTAGGTCACCTGCCGAGCAGAGGGATGTCGTTCTTGCCGAGGTGGTAGTCGCGGACGGCGGCGACCAGCTCGGAGACGGAGAGTCTGCCGGTGCCGTCAGTGTCCATCTGCCGGAAGGCCTCGGCGGCGACCGCGTCGTCGAGCCCGATGGCCGCGAACCACTTGGCCATCTCGGAGGAGTCGACCTCGCCGTCGCCGTCACGGTCGAGGACGTTGACGATGGCCTGGATGGTCGGGCCCACGACCTGGGCGAACCCGTCGTCGCCCCTGCTGATGATCTCGCGCTCGGCGGCCTGGAGGAACTGCGCCTGGTCGAGGCGCGACGCGCCCACCGCCCCCGCGAGGTGGTCGAACATCGCCAGGTACGCCTGCTTCAGCTGATGTGCCTGCGGCGTCCCCTGCACGCCCAGGCCCTCGATGATGCCGTCGGCCTCGTTCTCGAAGTCGGAGCGCTCGATCGCGCCGGAGCCGTCGTTGTCCCAGAGGCGGAAGCGCTCTTCCAGCCGGCTGGTCGTCTTGGTGCCCGCAGCCATTGTCTGTCCTTTCGTGACACGCGCCCGCCCGCCGTGGTGGGGATCATCGGGGGGAAGGACGCGACCTCTAGTGGGCTCGAAAACGAGTGGTTCCCACTACTGTGCGCAATCAGCAGATTACCCTGAGTGACTGAAGGTAAACCAGAGGTCACGGAAAGTAATCAAAAGCTTCTGGAGGGCCTCTACAGCTGGGGCCAAGCGTCTCTACAGCAGGGGCCAGCGGAAGACGCGGGCGCCGCCCTCCTCGGGCTCGTCCGGGAGGGCCTGGCTGAACACCAGCGGCTCGCCCGGCATGAGTCCCAGCTCCCGTCCGGTGACCGCGGGATCGCTGTGGATCAGCACGTTGTAGTGGTTGGGCAGGTGGCAGCCGTCGAAGCCGAGCAGCACCCCGACCCGGCGCCCGCCGATCCACACCTCGTCGCCCCGATCCAGCACGCCGGCCGCGACGATCTCGGCGAAGCCCAGGAAGGCGACCCGGTCGATCCTGGCGCCCGCGTCGGTCTCGGTGTGGTCGGTGGCGACCAGCTCGTGCACCTCGCCGGCGCGCACGCACCGGCTGGCGTACGGTTCGAGCCGCATGCCGCGGTCCTGCCTGCGGTGCACCAGCACCTTCAGCAGGGTCCCGGTGACCGCGGTCTTGGGGCCGTCCTCGTCGGGGTTCACGCGGCACCCCGGCCCGCGCCGGCCTTCTCCAGGCGGTAGACGTCCTCGACGAAGCGCAGGGCGGGCAGGCCGCCCTCGCCGTCGGGGGTGCCGTAGCGCACCGAGCGTTCGAAGGCGGCCAGCACGCCCTCGTACTCGTGCCACAGGGAGTTCTTGAAGCCGGAGTGGCCGGCCAGCATGTCGGCGTACAGGCTGCGGCCGTCGGCCAGGCGCACCTCCAGGTCCTTGCGCTCGCCCGGGTAGGACCAGTCGAGCAGGACGCGCGCGCGGGCCGCGCCGGCGCGCAGCTCGACGTCCGCCTGCCGGTCGGCCCCCGCGGCGTCCCGGTCGACGTGCGCGGAGACGACGTGCGCCGGGCCGAGCAGCAGGTCCACCAGGTCGTAGGCGTTGGGCCCGTTGTCGGCGACGCAGCCGCCGCCGCAGCGCCGTACGTCCAGGTACCAGGAGTCGTCGCCCGCGTGCTCCTCGATGCGTTCCAGGTAGCGCACGGTCAGCTCCTCGACGCGGGCGCCCGCGCACGCCGCGCGCAGCCGTCCGACGGCGGAGTTGTAGCGCCGGTGGAAGGCGGTGAACAGCGGCACGCCCGAGCTCGCGGCCAGGTCCGTGAGCCGCCTGCCCTGCGCGGCGTCGAGGGCGAGCGGCTTCTCCACGCAGACCGGGATGCGCCGCTCCAGCGCGTCGGCGCAGACCCGGGCGTGCAGGTCGTTGGGGACGGTGACCACGACGGCGTCGGGCCGCTCCTCCTCCAGCAGCCGGACGTGGTCGCGGTAGCCGGGGACGCGGTGCCCCTCCAGGACGCGCGGATCGGTGTCGCACACCGCGGCCAGCCGCAGCCCGGACGAGCTGTGGAGGCCCGCCAGGTAGAACCGCGAGATCACGCCGAGCCCGATGACCGCGACGCGCAGCCGGGCGCTCACCGCGCCACCACCAGGGCGGGGGCGTCGAGTCCGGTGGCGGCGGCGAGGGCGGCCAGCTCGTCGTACAGGTCCGTGCCGAGCGGGACGCCCGAGCGCCGGTGTTCCTCGGCCCGGCGATGCTCGTGCCAGCCGGGATAGCTCACCGGCGAGACGGGGTCGGTGGGCGGGCAGCCGAGCAGCGCGCCGAACATCGTGGCCGCGTCGCCCTCCAGGCCCTCGCGCAACGCCCCCGGCGCGACGGCCAGGGCGAGGAAGCCGATGTCGTCGTCGCGCCCGCTCGGGCCGCCGTCGCCGTCGTGGGCGTCGGGGTGGGCGCCGAGACCCGCGCCGGACACCAGCGCGGCCAGCACCTCGACCGCCACCCCCAGCCCGAAGCCCTTGTACTGCCCGGCCTGGCCGCCCAGCCAGAGCAGGTGCGCCCGCCCCTCGTCGAACGCCGCCGCGTCGGTCACGGGAGCGCCGTCGTCGGCGGCCAGCACCCCTTCGGGCAGTTCCTCGCCGTGCCGCGCGGCCTGCCTGACCCGCCCGGTGGGCATGGCGGTGGTGCTCATGTCCAGCACGAAGGGCGGATGCCCGCCCGCGGGGGCCGCGACGCTGATCGGGTTGGTGCCCAGCATCGCCACCGCGCCGCCGGGCGGCCTGGCGATGCGCTGGCGGCCGCAGTTGCTCGCGATGACGCCGATCATGCCGTACTCGACCGCGCGCAGCGCGTGGTGCCCGGCGCAGCCGAGATGGGTGCCCCCGCGTACGGAGACCAGGCCGACGCCGTACGTCGAGGCGCGGCCCGCGGCGATCTCCATGGCCAGGCCGGCGGCCCACAACCCCAGGGCGCGATCGGCGTCGAGCAGCACGGCCGCGCCCCGGTCGGCCAGCACCGACGGCTCGGCCAGCGGATCGACCCGCCCCTCGTCGAACAGCGGCAGGTAGAGCCGGGTCAGGTTGGCCAGGCCGTGCGAGGTCATGCCGACCAGGTCGCCGTAGCACAGCGCGGCGGCGGCCTCGCGGGCGCGCTCCGGGGCCAGGCCGCGGGTGGTGAACACGGCGGCGACGAAGTCCAGCAGGTCGTCGTGGCGCACCCGGACGGCGGCCCGCGCCGGCCGGGCGACTGCCGGGACCGGCGGGTAAGGCTGCGCGGGCGGTGCGTCCGTCGCGGGTGAGGCGGTGGGGTTCATGCTCCTCGTCCAATCCTGTCGTCGGTGAAGGCGATCATCAGCCGGGCCACGGCGGCGGCGAACCCGGCGAGTTCGGCGGCCCGCGCGAACTCCCCTTCGGCATGGGCGTTGTTGCCGGCCAGGTCGCCCGGCCCCAGGACGACCGTGCAGGCGCCCCCGACGCCCGCCATCCAGATGGCGTCGCAGGTGAACGCCGGTTCTCCGGCGGGCCAGGGCGGGATCCCGGCCCGGTCGCGCAGGAGCGCGTGCCCCCACGCGTCGCGGTCGTCGAGCACGGGCAGGCCGCGTTTGCGCCACTCCAGCCGGGTGACCGCCCTGGCGTCGCGGGCGGTCCTGGCGAACAGGGCGGTGCCGCCGAAGGCCGCCGCGAAGGCCGCGAGCCCGTCGTCCAGGGCGCGTGCGAGGTCCCGTTCCAGGCGGCGTCCGGTGGCGGGCGTGGCGTAGGGCAGGTTGAGCAGGAGGGAGCCGCGGCCGTACACCTGGTTGTGGCGGGTGCCGGTGTGCAGGCCCGCCACGCACACGGTGTCCGGGTCGAGCGCCCTGGCCAGGTGCTGGGCCAGGAAGCCGAGCAGGACCGTGGCGTTGTGCCCGGCGGCCGGGCGGTCGTCCACGGCGTGGTCGCCGTCCACCACGATCCGCGCGGTCGCGGCGGCCGTGCTGCGCGGCAGGAACCGTACGCCGGTGGGCTCGCAGAAGACGTTGAGCCGCCCGACGTAGCCGCGTTCGACGAGCGGGCGGGTGCCGAGCACGCCCATGGCCCCGCCCTCCTCGCCCGCCACGGCCTGGATCAGCACCCCGACCTCGCGCCCGATGGCCGGACGGCACGCGCGGGCCGCCCGCAGCCCGGCCAGCAGCGCGACGGCCGGGCCCTTGGCGTCGATCGCGCCGCGGCCGTGGAAGCACTCGCCGTCGAAGCCGACCGGTCCGCCGCCGGCGACCGTGTCGAGATGCACGTTGAACATCACCGTGCGGGACGCCGGGAGGCCGGGGCCCAGCCGCAGCACCAGACTGGGCTGGCCGTCCAGGAAGCCGGGCAGGCCGAGGGCCTCGCGCACGGGCGCGGGGACGTCGGCGCGGTCCAGCTCGGCCGGGCGCACCGAGGTGTGCCGCACGGTGCGGAAGCCGAGCGCCGCTGCGGCCCGCGCGTACTGCTCCTGGGCCTCGCGCAGCCGCGGCGGCGGCCCGGCCGGTCCGGTCTCCAGCGGGCCCGCCGTGGGCAGCCGCAGCAGCCTCAGCAGCAGGTCGCGCTCCGCCGCGTCGAGAGGCACGGCGTCAACGTCCATCGACCTGCCCCACCAGCCGTTCCAGCGCCCGCCCGTACCGGACGAACGCGGCCCGGTCACCCGCGCCCGGGTCGTCGAGGTGGGGGCGCAGCCGCAGGTGCGGCTCGATGGACAGGGCGCCGGCGTAGCCGTGGGCGGACAGCAGGCGCAGGCACTCGGCGACGCCCGCCCGCCCCTCGCCGGGCAGCACGTAGACGACCTCGCCGCCGGGACCGGTGACGGCGTCCTTGACGTGGACGTGCGCGACGTACGGGACGACCTCGCGCAGCATCGGGGCCGCCGGGTAGCCGTGGGCGACGCCGTTGCCGATGTCGAACAGCAGCCGCAGCGCCGGGCTGCCGATCCCGGTGACCAGGTCCAGCATGCGGTCGGCGCGGTCGCCCGCCCAGCCGGCGCAGTTCTCGTGGACCAGCAGCAGCCCGGCGTCCTCGGCCCGGCGGGCCAGCTCGCGCAGCCGGTGGCGGACCCTCCGCCCCCACTCGGGCTCGGGCAGGCCGCCCGAGGGGAAGGACATGATCCGCACCAGCCGCGTCCCCAGCACCGGGCAGCGGCGGGCCAGCACGTCGAGCTCGGCCAGGTCGAGCGCGAAGTCGCCGGTCACCGGCCGCGACCAGTCGCCGATCTTCGAGGCGACCGCGACGACCTCGGCCCGCGCCTCGCGCAACCGCCGCGCCGCGCGCCGGAACGCCTGCTCGCCGAGCGCGGCGACCGGCACGCCGTCGACCGTGCGCAGCTCCAGCCGGTTCCAGCCCAGCTCCCCCACGGCGGCGAGCTGGCCGTCGAGGTCGGGGGCGGCCTCGTCGCCGATGCCGGCCAGCTCAGGAGGTGGTGCCTGCACGCGGCGCCTCCTCACGCCCCGGCTCGTGCGCCGCGCACAGGTGCTTGGCCTCGGTGAGCAGTCGCACGGCGTCGACCTGGACGGGCAGCGCGCCGGGCGAGCGGCGGGCGCGGGCGTAGCGGCGGTAGGCGGCCAGCAGGAAGGCGGGCAGGGCGTCGTCGGTGAACACCGTACGCCGTTCGCCCTCGGCCGTGGCCACCCTGAGCTGGGCGGTGTGGTCGGCGTCGCTGCACGGGTAGTGGCCGGTGAGCGTGCCGCGGTCGAAGTGCAGGGTGATGCGGCGCTCCCGTACGGGCGAGGTCAGGTCGGAGTCGATCTCCGTGCGCACGCCCGAGTAGTGGTCGAGCCGCAGGCTGGCCCGTCCGAGCCGGGGCAGCCGCAGGCGTTCGGTGACCATGTCCTCCCAGGACGCCGCCGAGATCCGGGCGCCCCCGGCCAGGCTGAGCACCACGGCGAGCGCGTGCGGCATCTCGATGTCGAAGGCGGTGGTGGCGTCGGGACGCGCCGCGCTGCGGGTGAACCCGGGCTTGTTCTGCACCACCCGGATCTGCCGCAGGGGGCCGAACTCCTCGGCGCGCATCGCCGCCCGCAGCCGGCCGGTGAGCGTGCTGTCGAGCCAGTGGGTGGCGACCGTGAGGTCGAGGCCCCAGCGCCGGCGCACCCGGGCCACGGCGGCCAGCCCGACCAGGTCGAGCGCTAGCGGCTTCTCCACGATGAACTTGCGGTAGCCGAGCGGCGCCAGCCGGGCCAGCATCCCGGCCCTGACGTGCGGCGGGGTGCACAGGTGCACGACGGTCCGGTCGGGCGGCGCGAGCGCGGCGGCCTCCTCGGGCGACCCGGCCGTCACCGTTCCCCGCACGCCGCCGGGCGGCAGCAGGGGGTCGAGGACGACGACCGGGTCGGGCGCCAGCAGCCCGGGGGCCGCCTCGCGCACCTTGGCCAGGGACGGCAGATGCAGCCCTGCGCCGGATCTGCCCATCCCGACGATGAATGCGTGCAACATGCTGGCGAGCGCCTCTACTCCGTCGCGTACTCGGCTTTCCGGCCCGTACTTTTCCCGCCGGAAGGACGACCTCATTTGGCGCTGCCATTGTCGAATAACTTACCGTGACATGTCAATTACTTTAAGTTACGAGACGGCCCCCGACCAGGAGGGGCGGCTACCGGGCCATGAGCTCGCGGAGCGCGCAGGCGATCTCGACGGGAGACTCCTCGGCCATGAAATGTCCGGACGTGACCGTGTCGTGCCGCAGGTCGGGCGCCCAGGCCCGCCACAGCGCCGCGGCGTCGTAACCGAGGGCGGCGCCCCAGTCCTGCTGGAGCACGGTCACCGGCATGCCCAGCCGGTTGCCCGCGGCCAGGTCGGCGCGGTCGTGTTCGACGTCGATCCCGGCCGAGGCGCGGCAGTCCGCCACGATCGACGGCACGGCGGCCCGGCAGGCGTCCAGGTACGCGGCCCGCACCTCGGCCGGGATGGCCGCCGGGTCGTTGATCCACAGGTCGAGGAAGTGGCCGAAGAAGGCGTCCGGGCTGGCGCCGATGAGCTGCTCGGGCAGGCCGGGCGGCTGGGCCATGAGGTAGAGGTGGAAGCCGACGGCGGCGGTGACGCCGCGCATGACGTCCCACATGTCGAGGGTCGGCAGCACGTCGAGGCAGGCCAGGTGGGTGATCGCCGCCGGGTGGTCGAGGCCGGCGCGGAAGGCGACCAGCGCGCCGCGGTCGTGCCCGGCCAGGGCGAAGCGCTCGTGGCCGAGAGCCGCGGCCAGGGCCACCACGTCGGCGGCCATGGTCCGCTTGGAGTAGACGTCCGGGCCGGTCTCGGCCGGCTTGTCGCTGGCGCCGTAACCGCGCAGGTCGGGGCAGATGACGGTGTGGTCAGCGGCCAGGTCGGCGGCGACGTGCCGCCACATCAGATGGGTCTGCGGGAAGCCGTGCAGCAGCACGATCGGGCTGCCCGAGCCCCCGACGGCCGCGTGCAGCGTGACGCCGTCGGCGACGGGGACGCGGCGGTGCTCGAAACCGGGGATGGTGGTCATGAGGTGCCCTCCTTCGATGGGTGACCGGGTCGATTACCAGCGTGCCGGGGGCGGATGAGCATCCGGTGAGCAAGGGAGGATGGGGAGCGTGTTCGGGGTGCTGGGGCCGGTGGCGGCCTGGGACGACGAGGGTGAGCCGATCCCGCTGAAGGGGCCGCGGCACCGCGCCGTGCTGGCCCGTCTGATCGTCGCCCGGCGCCGGGTCGTCCCGGTGACGCGGCTGGTGGCGGACCTGTGGGACGATCCGCCGCCGGACGCGGTGGGCGCGGTGCGCACGTTCGTGGCCGCCCTGCGCCGGGCGCTGGAGCCCGCGCGCCCGCCGCGCGCCCCCGCCCGGCTGCTGGTCACCGAAGGTCCGGGGTACGCCCTGCGCGCCGCGCCCGACGCCGTCGACGCCTGGCGCTTCGAACAGGCCGTGACCGCCGGCCCGCCGGAACCGGCCCGGCTGACGGAGGCGCTCGGCTGGTGGCGCGGCCCGGCCTACGCCGAGTTCGCCGACGAGCACTGGGCGCGCGCCGAACGTGCCCGCCTGACCGAGCTGCGGCTGCACGCCGTCGAACGCCGGGCCGAGGCGCAACTGGCGCTCGGCCGGGCCGCCGAAGCCGTCGCCGACCTGGACTCGCACGTCGCCGAGCACCCCTGGCGGGAGGACGCCTGGCGGCTGCTCGCCCTCGCCCTCTACCGCACCGGACGCCAGGGGGACGCGCTGGCGGTGCTGCGCCGGGCGCGCACGCTGCTGGCCGAGCACCTCGGCGTGGACCCCGGGCCCCGGCTGCGCCGCCTGGAGTCGGACATCCTGCACCAGGACCGCGGCCTGGCCGCCCCCGCCGACGCCACGGCCCGGGTGTGGGCGCAGGCGGCCGAGGCGTACGACCGCACGGTGGGGGCCGGGGCCCGGGCGCGGCTGGAGTCGACGGTCGGCCTGCTGCGCAACCTCGCGGTGACCGGCGGCGGCGGCCTGGAGGCGGCGCGCGGCCACCGTACGGCGGCCATCGCGGCGGCCGAGGAGCTGGGCGACCCTGAGCTGACCGCCCGGGTGATCGGCGCCTACGACGTCCCGGCGGTCTGGACCCGGTCGGACGACCCCGAGCAGGCGGCCCAGGTCGTCGCCGCGGCGGAACGGGCCCTGGGCGGCCTGCCGCCCGGCGCGTCCGCGGCGGCGCGGGCGCGGCTGCTGGCCACGATCGCCGTCGAGTCGCGCGGCGTCCGGTCGGCCCGCGGCCCGCTGGCCGCCGCCGAGGCCGAGCGCATCGCCCGCCACCTCGACGACCCGGCGCTGCTGGCGTTCGCCCTCAACGGGGTGTTCATGCAGGCGTTCGAGCGGGCGGGGCTGGCCTCCTACCGAGCCCGGATCGGGGCCGAGCTGGTCGCGTTGTCGTCGCGGCACGGGCTGGTGACGTTCGAGGTGCTCGGGCATCTCGTGCGCGTCCAGGCGCTGGGTGCGCTCGGCGACTTCGGGGGCGCCGACCGGCACGCGGCCGCCGCCGACCGGCTGGCGGAACGGAACGAGCTGCCGCTGGTCAGCGTGTTCACCGACTGGTACCGGGTGTTGCGGAAGGCAGCCGGCGGGCGGGTGCCGGCGGCCGAGGAGGAGGCGGCCTACCGGGCGGCCGCGGCCCGGCTGGACGACGTCGGCATGCCGGGGTTGGCGCGGGGGCTGCTGCCGCTCGCGCTGCTGTCCGTACGGGTGCGGCACGGACTGCCGGTCCTGGGCGAGGCCGATCGGGGCGACGTGGAGTGGGGGCCGTACGAGCCGTGGGTGCGGCCGCTCGTCCTGCTGGCGGAGGGGCGGGGCGCGCAGGCCGCCGAGGCGGTCGGCCGGATCCCGGAGCCGCCCCCTGACCTGCTGCTGGAGGCCATGTGGTGCCTGGTCGCGAGGGCCGCCGTCGCAGTTGGCGACCGGCGGGCGGCGGACCGCGCCCGCCGGGCGCTCGCCCCCGCCGCGGCGGAGCTGGCCGGAGCGGGCAGCGGCCTGATCACGCTGGGCCCGGTCGCCGGGTTCCTCGCCGAGCTGGGGGCCTAGCCCCAATGCCGGGAAGTTAAGGGCTTTGGGCTGCTGTCAACTGGTGTTCGGTGAGGATGTTGATGGTGGTGCTCGCGCGGTGGTTGGTGCGGTCGACG
>NZ_JBSFGJ010000256.1:0-14077 GCF_053596515.1 Nonomuraea sp. NPDC001684 | reverse complement strand
GGGGGGGGTTGCCCCGGGGGGGGGTGGTGGGGTGGGGGTTGTTTTGGGGCGAGGGGTAGGTGGGGGTGCTACTGCGTTTTGGGCGGTAGCGCTATCCTTGTCCTTCATGACCAACGATAGCAGTATCGCCCAGATTGCTGCGATACTGCGGGAAGAGGCCGCCCGGTTGGGGCCTGGTGCGCGGCTTCCGTCCAGCCGGGAGATCATGCGGCGGCACAACGTCAGCCCCGTGACGGTCTCGCGCGCCATCGGCCAGCTCGCCGCAGAAGGGCGGGTGGTGTCGCGTCCGGGAAGCGGCGCGTTCGTGGCGCCGCGGCAGGTCGTGCGCGGGCAGGACCCTCTGGACCTGTCCTGGCAGACGGTCGCCCTCGGCGACCGGGTGGTGGACGACGGGTCGGTGGCGGCGCTGCTCGCGCAGCCACCCGAGGAGGTGGTGCCGTTGACCGGCGGCTACCTGAACCCGGGGTTGAGGCCGGACAGGCAGCTCGCGGCGGCCGCCGCGCGGGCGGTGCGCCGTCCGGACGTCTGGGCGACGCCGCCGTTGAACGGCCTGCACGAGCTGCGCGGCTGGTTCGCCCGCCAGGCCGGGGGCGACGTGACGGCGGCGGACGCGCTGATCGTCAGCGGCGGCCAGGCGGCGCTGACGCACGCGTTCAGGGCGCTGGCGGCCCCCGGGACGCCGGTGCTGGTCGAGACGCCCACCTATCCCGGAGCGCTGGCGGCGGCCAAGGCGGCCGGGCTGCGGGCGACGGCCGTGCCGATGGACCGCGACGGCGTACGGCCGGACCTGCTCGCCGAGGCGTTCGCCGTCACCGGCGCGCGGGTGTTCTTCTGCCAGCCCACCCTGCACAACCCCACCGGCGCGACGTTGCCTCTGGAGCGGCGCGCGCAGGTGCTGGAGGTGGCCAGGGCGGCGGGGGCGTTCGTGATCGAGGACGACTACGCCCGCTACCTGTCCCCCGCCGCTCCCCCGTCGCTGGCCTCCATGGACGCGCACGGCACGGTCGTCAACGTGGGCTCGCTGACCAAGATCCTGTCCCCCAGCCTGCGGGTGGCCGCAGTCGTGGCCCGTGGGCCGGCCGCGCACCGGCTGCGGGCCAGCCAGCTCGTCGAGTCGTTCTTCGTGGCGCGGCCGTTGCAGGAGACGGCGCTGGAGTTCGTGGGCTCGGCGGCGTGGGGCAGGCATCTGAACACCGTGCACGCCGAGATCGCGACCAGGCGGGACGCGCTCGCCGCGGCGCTGGCGGCCCACGTCCCGGGGGCGGAGGTGCATCTGCTGCCGATCGGCGGTCTGCACCTGTGGCTGCGGCTGCCCGCGGAGGTGGACGAGAACGCCCTGGTCGAGACGGCCCGGCGGTACGGGACGCTGGTGAGCCCGGGGCGGATGTACTACCCGTCGGAGCCGCCGGGCCCGCGGATCAGGGTGACGCACATGGCCGCCGCCAACCTGACGGTCCTGGCGGAGGGGGTGCGGAGGCTCGGGCGGGCGCTGGAGGCACAGGTCCGGTGATGGGACGCCCGGTTCGGGCGACATGGGCGCGCCCGGCCGCGATCACCGCCGCATGGGCCGTCCCGCCTCAGTCGGTGGGCGGGGATCGACACGCGCGGATGGGCCGGCGCGGACCAGCCGGCGCGGATGAGCGGACGCAGATGGGCGGACGGCTGGCGGCGGCGGGCGGAGGCCGTTGGAGCGGGGCGTCGTACGGGTGGAGGGGATGTGTCGGCGGGTGTTCGGCGATGTGCCCGGGAATCGTTCGCGCTCATGGTGTTCGATGCGGGTATGCGGTGACAACACCAAGACACGCGCATACCGGGCGTGGAAGCGGGGTTCGCGTCATCTCCAAGGCTCAAACACCGATACGGTGTAACTCGTGCCTTGTGGCACGAACGGCAGGCGAAGGAGCGGGCCGAGATGGCAGACGTAGGCGTCCGGGCGGCCCGGCGCGAGGATGTTCTCCAGGTTGCGAATACTCAGATCCGCGCCTGGCGCTACGGATATCGGGAGTTCCTCCCGGAAGGCCCACTCGAGCAGATGACGGGGCCGGCGGCCGAGAAGATGTGGCTGCGTCAGTGGGACGAGGCGATCGTCGCCCCGCCCGGCCCCTCGCACCGGGTGCTGGTCGCGGTGGAGACCATCCTCGACACCGAGGGTTTCCCCGCGCTGGGTGCGGGCGGCAGCGCGGCGCTGACGACCCCGCGCGGTGGCGAGCGGGTGGTGGGGCTGGCCTCGCACGCCCCCGCCGAGGACCCCGACCTGGATCCGGGCAGGGTCGCCGAGATGCTGACGCTGCTGGTCGATCCCGACTTCGTCCGCCGCGGCCACGGCAGCCGCCTGCTCAACGCCACCGTCGACTACCTGCGTGAGGACGGCTTCCGCCAGATCGTCACCTGGGTGTTCGCCGACAACTACGCTGTGCTCGGTTTCCTGGAGTCGGCCGGCTGGGGCGAGGACATGGCCGAACGCGTCCTCGACATGGGCCGTCCGATCCGCATGGTCAGGCTCACCACGGATATCAGCTAGAGGTTCGACAGCATGGCAACCCCCGGTCAGTGGATCGCGGGCGCGCGCCCGCGCACGCTTCCCAACGCCGTAGTCCCCGTCATGGTCGGTACGGGCGTGGCGATCGGCGACGGCGGATTCGTCTGGTGGCGTGCGGTCCTGGCGCTGCTCGTGGCGCTGTCCCTGCAGATCGGCGTCAACTACGCCAACGACTACAGCGACGGCATTCGCGGCACCGACGACCAGCGCGTCGGCCCGATGCGGCTGGTGGGCTCGCGGGCGGCCACGCCCCGGCAGGTCCTGACGGCGGCGCTGGGCTGCTTCGCGGTCGCGGCGGTGCTCGGGCTGGTGCTGGTGGTCGTGACGCGGGCGTGGTGGATCCTGCTGGTGGGGGTCGCGTGCATCGCGGCGGCCTGGTTCTACACCGGCGGCAAGCGACCCTACGGCTACCGCGGCCTGGGCGAGCTGGCGGTCTTCGTGTTCTTCGGCGTGGTCCCGGTGATGGGCACCGCGTACGTGCAGACCGAGCAGCTGAGCTGGACGGCGTTCCTGGCCTCGATCCCGGTGGGGTTGTTGTCCTGCTCGATGCTGGTGGTCAACAACCTGCGCGACGTCCAGACGGACGGCACGTCGGGCAAGCGCACGCTGGCGGTGGTGCTCGGTGCCGAGCGCACCCGGGCGTTGTACGTGTTGTGCCAGGTGGTGCCGTTCGTGGTGGCGCTGGCGATGATCGCGGTCACGCCGTGGGCGGCGCTCGCGGCGCTGGCCGCGCCGCTCGCGGTCACGCCGATCAGGACCGTGCTGGGCAAGGCCGTCGGGCCGGCGCTGATCGCGGTCCTGCAGCAGACGGGCAAACTGCAGATGGCGTACGGCCTGCTGTTCGCGGTCGGCCTGGCGATCACCCTGTAGCCAGTTCCAGCGGTCGGCCTGGCGCACACCCTGTAGCCAGTCACAGCGGTCGGCTTGGCGATCACTTTGTAGCCGGGGCACAACTGGCTCCCAGCACGCTCGTATGTCCCGATAACTCACCAGGTCACCCCCCTACGGTTCACTGTGTGCGCACACACCCAGCGACCCTCAGGAGGGGCCATGGAACAACGCGGGATCGAACTGGTCTCGGCCGGCGAAAGGTACGGCCGCCCGCGTGACCTGCTTTTCCTCTGGTCCGGGACGACGATGGGCATCTTCACCCTCGTCTACGGCATCACGATCGTGGCGGCGTTCCAGCTCAGCTTCACGCAGGCGGTCATCGCGATCGTCATCGGCAACCTGCTGTCGTTCCCGCTGGTCGGCCTGACCAGCCTGCAGGGCCCGGCCACCGGCACCTCCACCATGGCGGTCTCCAGGGCCGCCTACGGCCCCAAGGGCGCCCGCGCGCTCAGCTTCTTCGGCTGGCTCAACATGGTGGGCTTCGAGGCCGGCGGCATGGTGCTCATCACGTTCGCGGCGCTGTCGCTGCTGGAGCAGGCGGGGGTGAGCGACCAGGGGATCGGGCTCAAGGTCGTGGTGATCCTGGTGGCGGCGGCGATCCAGCTCGTGCTGCCGCTGATCGGGCACGCCGCGGTGATGAAGGCGCAGAAGTACTTCACCTGGGTGTTCGTCGTGCTGTTCGGCCTGATGGCGATCCTGATCGCGCCCAAGGTGGAGCTCGGGGGCGGCGGCGGGTCGGCGGACTTCGCCACGTTCACGATGGCGATCGCGATGATCATGTCGGCGGGCGGGCTGTCGTGGGGGCCGCTGGGCGGCGACTACTCCCGCTACCTGCCGGCGAACTCCTCCAGGAAGGCGGTCTTCGGGTACGCGGCCCTGGGCGGGTTCGTCCCGTACGTGCTGCTGATGACGCTCGGGGCGGCCGTGGCGACCGTGGTCAAGGACAACACCGACCCGATCTCGGGGCTGCCGGGTGCGCTGCCGCAGTGGTTCGTGGTGCCGTACCTGCTGCTGGCGATCGTGTCGCTGTTCGCGGTCAACACCACCGACCTGTACTCCTCGGGACTGAACCTGCAGGCGGCCGGGATCAAGGTCAAGCGCTGGGTGGCGGTCGTCGGCGACCTCGTGCTCTGCGTGCTCATCACGTTCGTGGCGGTCACCTCGAACAGCTTCAACACCATGCTCAACAACTTCCTCGCGCTGCTGATCATCTGGCTGGCGCCCTGGGCCGGGGTCTACATCACCGACTGGCTGCGCAGGAGGGGACGCTACGACGCCGAGGCGCTGTTCGACGAGCAGGCGCCCGGCCAGGTCCGGTGGCCGGCGATCATCGCGCAGGTCCTGGGCATGGTGGCGGCGGCCCTGTGGATCAACTCGGCCGTCTTCGTCGGGCCGCTGTCGGAGGCGACGGGCGGCAGCGACTTCAGCATCTTCGCGGGCTTCCTGGTGGCCGGTGCGGCGTACGCGCTGCTCGTGCCACGGCCCGCCGTACGGACTGTGGAGGCATGATGGACCGCGACCTGCTGGACGTGGCGTACGGGCGGCGGCCCGCGGACACGATCATCACGAACGGCACGCTCGTCAACGTGCTGACCGGCGAGCTCTACCCGGCCGAGATCGGCATCGTGGGCGGCCGGATCGCCGCCGTCGAGCCGGTGCTGGAGCGCGGCCCGGACACCGAGGTGATCGACGCCCGCGGCGGCTACCTGGTCCCCGGTCTGATCGACGGGCACCTGCACATCGAGTGCAGCAAGTTGTCGGTCACCAGCTTCGCCGACCTGGTGGTGCCGTTCGGCACGACGAGCGTGGTGTCGGGGCTGGACCAGATCCTCGTGGCCGAGGGTCTGCCGGGCGTCCGGCGTTTCCTGGACGAGTCGGCGGCGACCGGCATGCGAATCTGGTGGGGTGCACCCGCCAAGGCGCCCTACACCGTGCCGGAGTCGACCGTCGGGCATCCGTTCGGTCCGGCTGAGCACAGGATCGCCCACGAATGGCCGGAATGTGTGGGGATCTGGGAGACCGTCCAGGAGATGGTGGAACACTCAGATCCTGCCGTCATGGAGGCCCTCGACCTGGCTCGGGAGCGGCGGCTGCCGGTGTTCGGCTGCGCGCCGCTGTCCGACCCGCGCCGGATCAGCGGGCTGGCGGCGGCCGGGGTGCGGCTCGACCACGAGTCGTACTCGCACGAGGAGATGCTGGAGAAGCTGCGCCGCGGCATGTACGGCATCATCCGCGAGTCCTCCGTCGCCCACTTCCTCGACGAGAACATCAAGGCCGTGGCCCTGGCCGGCGCCCGCAGGCTGGCGTTCTGCACCGACGACGTGCACGCCGCCGACGTGCTGGCGGGCGGCCACATGGACAAGCTCGTCCGGATGGCGGTCGCGGCGGGGGTCGACCCGGTGACGGCGATCCAGATGGCCACGGTGAACTGCGCGGAGATGTACCGCATCGACCACCTGGTGGGCAGCCTGTCCCCCGGCCGGTTCGCGGACGTCCTGATCGTCGACTCGCTGGAGGACTTCCGGGTCCGCGAGGTGATCGCGGGCGGCGTGCCCGCCGCCCGCGACGGCCGGATGGTCACGCCGACGCCCGCCCCCGAGCGCGGCCCGGTCCGGCCGTTCCCGATCGCCCCGGTCACCGCCGGCGACCTGGTGCTGCGCGCCGAGGGCGAGCAGGCGACCGTGCTGACCCTCGGCTTCACCGACCAGGTCTTCGTCCGCAGGAGGCGCGACGTGACCCTGCCGGTGACCGACGGCGTCGTGGAGCCGTCCGTGGAGCAGGACGCGCTGCTCGTCACGGTCGTCGAGCGCTACGGCAAGACCGGCAACAAGCCGGTCGCCATGGTCAGCGGCATGGGCCTGCGGGCCGGCGCGATCGCCACCAGCGCGGCGCCCGACGACAACAACATCATCTGCGTGGGCGCCTCCCGCGAGGACATGGCGCTGGCCGTCAACACCGTCGCCGAGCAGGGCGGCGGCCAGGCCGTGGTGGTGGACGGCGAGGTGCGGGCGCTGCTGCCGCTGCCGGTCGGCGGCATCGTCTCCGACCTGTCGGCCGCCGAGATGGCGGTGCTGGAGGAGCGGCTCGACGACCTGGCCCGCGAGCTGGGCTGCACGCTGCCGGCGCCGCTGATGTACCTGTTCTTCCTGTCGATCACCGCGATCCCCGACTACGCCGTCACCGACCTCGGGCTGGTCGACTGCGTACGGCTCGAGGTCGTCGACCCCATCCTCACGGAGGTTTGATCATGAAGGACTTCATCGCCGGTCTCCCCAAGTGCGAGCTGCACCTGCACATCGAGGGCACGCTGGAGCCGGAGCTCAAGTTCGACCTGGCCCGGCGCAACGGCATCGCGCTGCCCTACACGTCGGTCGAGGAGATGCGGGCCGCCTACTCCTTCGACGACCTCCCCTCCTTCCTCACGGTCTACTACGAGGGCATGCAGGTGCTGCGCACCGAGCCCGACTTCTACGACCTGGCCATGGCCTACCTGCGCAAGGCCGCCGAGCAGAACGTGCGCTACGCCGAGATCTTCTTCGACCCGCAGGCGCACACCTCGCGCGGGGTGCCGTTCGACGTGGTGATCCGCGGGCTGCGGCGGGCGCTGATCGACGCCGACCGGCAGCTCGGCGTGCGGGCCCAGCTCATCATGTGCTTCCTGCGCGACTTCCAGGCCGAGTACGCGATGGCGACGCTGCTGGAGTCGCTGCCGTACAAGGAGTGGATCGTCGGCATCGGCCTGGACTCCGACGAGAAGGGCAACCCGCCGGCCAAGTTCGCCGCCGTGTACGAGCGGGCCCGCCAGGAGGGCTACCTGCTGACCATGCACTGCGACGTCGACCAGGACAACTCGATCGAGCACATCCGGCAGGCGATCGAGGAGATCGGCGTCGACCGGATCGACCACGGCGTCAACATCCTGGAGGACCAGCGGCTGGTGGACCTGGTGCTGGCCCGCGGCATCGGCCTGACCTGCTGCCCGATCTCCAACGGGTACGTCACCGACTCCATGAAGGCCGAGGGCATCCGCAAGCTCATGGAGCTCGGCGTGCGGGTGACGATCAACTCCGACGACCCGGCGTACTTCAACGGGTACGTGGGCGAGAACCTGGTGGCGCTGCAGGAGGAGCTGCAGCTCACCCGCGAGGAGCTGGCCCGGCTGGAGCGCAACGCGTTCGAGATCACCTGGCTGCCGCGGCACCTGAAGGACGCCTACCTGGCCGAGGTCGACGCCTACCTCGCCTGAGAAGTCCCGGGAAAACCTCCGGCGGGGCCCGCTTAGAACCCCGCTGGAGGGGCAGGCTGTCTGGTCGCAGGCGTGAGCCGCAGCCGAGCGCGAGGGATTTGTTGAACAGGACCGCTGTTCCGGCCGGAATCGACGAGTTCGAACGGGCACTGGCGCGGAGTGTCGTCGTCGCCGCCCGGGCGATGCCCGACTCTCCGCTGGTCAGCGTGACGTTGTGCACCGAACGCGGCATCCGTTCGGCGGCGTGCGCGCACGCCCGCGCCGGGATGCTCGACGGCATGCAGTCGGCGGCCGGCCGGGGGCCGAGCTTCGACGCGATCGAGGCCGGGCGCGCGGTCACGGCGGCCGGCCTGGCGGCCGAAGACGCCCGCTGGGGGTCCTTCTGCCCGCAGCCGCACGGGATCCTCAGCCTGCACGCCGAGCCGCTGACCTCCCAGGGGCGGCTGCTGGGCACGCTCAACCTCTACTCGGCGGGCGCGGGCGGCTTCGCCGCGCGGACGCACGTCGCGGCGCAGGTGAGCGCCTCGACGATCGGCGTGCTGTTCGACGTGGCGATCGGCGCGGCCCGTACGCGGGAGGTGGCGGCGCAGCTGAAGGAGGCACTCGGCACCCGCCCGGTCATCGACCAGGCGATCGGCATCGTCATGGCGCAGCGCCGGTGCACCGCGCACCAGGCGTTCGAGATCCTGCGCAACGTCTCCCAGGACCGCAACCTCAAGGTGCACCACGTCGCGGCGACGATCGTCCGGTCGGTGAGCGGCGGCCCGCCGCAGCGGCCGCGGTTCGAGGATCCGCCGCCCGACGACCACGGGCACCCGGCATAATCGCCCCATGCCCTCCTTTCTCGCCCACGACGGGACCGAGCTGGCCTATCACGTGTCCGGGACGGGCGAGCCGCTGGTGTGCGTGCCCGGCGGTCCGGGCCGCGCCTCGGTCTACCTGGGCGACCTCGGCGGCCTGCCCCGGCGGCTGATCCGGCTGGACGGCCGGGGCACCGGCGACTCGGCGATCCCGGCCGACCCCGGGACGTACCGGTGGGACCGGCTGGCCGAGGACGTCGAGGCGCTGCGGGAGCACCTGGGGCTGGACCGCATGGACCTGCTGGCGCACTCGGCGGGCGCGAACGTGGCCGTCCGGTACGCCGGGCTGCATCCGGCCCGCCTGAGGTCGTTGTGCCTGGTCGCGCCCTCGCCGGTCGCCGTCGGTCTCACGCCGACCGAGGAGGACTGGCAGGCCGGCCTGGAGCTGCGCGCGCACGAGCCGTGGTACGCCGCCGCCCTGGCGGAGTTCCTGGCGGAGGAGGGCGTGGAGCGCCACCGGTTCTTCTACGGCCCCTGGACCGAACGCGCCGCGGCCCATTCCGCCAGTGCCGAGCAGGAGTGCGGCGAGGCCGCGGCGGACGGCTTCTACGCGCCGTCCCCGGTGCCGCCCGAGGAGGTCAGGGCCGGGCTGGCCGCGCTGGACGCGCCGGTGCTGCTGCTGACCGGCGACCTGGACGTCCACCCCTGCCGCCTGCACGCGCGGCCCTTCGCCGCCCTGTTCCGCGACGCCACGCTGGTGACGCTGCCCGGCGCGGGGCACTTCCCGTGGGTGGATGACCCGGGCGCGTTCGTCTCCGCGGTGTCCGGTTTCCTGGACAAGACGGCCTGACGCGCAGGGCATGATGGGGGTGGACGCCGGGACAGGAAGGACTCACCACGTGCGGCAGGAACTCGCGGTCACCAACGGGCAGGCCGCCGGGGTGCGCGGCGCGCTGGCGGGCAACCTGCGGCGCACGCGGCTGGCCCGAGGGTTCAGCGTCCGCGAGCTGGCCGAGCTGACCGGGGTGAGCAAGGCGCTGATCTCACAGATCGAGCGCGGCGTGGCCAACCCGACGATCGAGGTGCTGACCCGGCTGGCGGGGGCGCTGGAGCTCACCTTCGCCGAGCTGACCCGTACCCGGCTCGCCGAGCCCGAGGTGCTGCGCAGGAGCGAGGGCCTGCCGGTGGCGGTGGGCGACACGACCGTGCGCGGCCTGTTCGCCGCGGCCGACCGGCGGCGGTTCGAGCTGGCCGAGGGCGAGCTGCCGCCGCTGACGCGCAGCGCCAGGAGCGCCCACGGCCACGGGTCAGTGGAGCACGCCTACGTGGTGTCCGGCGAGGTGACGGTCGAGAGCGACACGTGGTCGGTGCGGCTGGGCGAGGGCGACGCGGTGCGGTTCGGGGCCGAGGTCGACCACGTCTACGCAACCGGCGAGCGCGGCTGCCGGATGCTCACGCTGATCTCCTACGACTAGCCGGGCCAGCGGCTGCTTCCGTCGGGCACGCTGGCCAGCAGCTCGCGGGTGTAGGGGTGGGCGGGGGCGTCCAGCACCCGGTCCACGTCGCCGGTCTCGACGCATTCGCCGGCGCGCAGCACGTACAGGCGGTCGGCGAGCTGGCGGACGACGGCCAGGTCGTGGGTGATGAACAGCAGGCCCATGCCCAGGCGTTCCCTGAGCCCGGCGAGCAGGGTGAGCACCTGCGCCTGCACGGAGACGTCGAGGGCGGAGACGGGCTCGTCGCAGACCAGCAGGCGGGGCTCGCCGGCCACGGCCCGCGCGATGGCCACGCGCTGCCGCTCGCCGCCCGACAGGCCGGCCGGGCGCTTGCGGGCGAGCGCGGGGTCGAGGCCCACCAGGCGCAGCAGCGCGCCGACGTCCGCGGGGCGTCCGTCGGCGGCGAGCGCCTCCTTGAGCGTCGCACCGACGGTACGCGCCGGGTTGAGCGTCGAGTACGGGTCCTGGAAGATCATCTGTGCCGTCCGGCGGGCCTGGCGCACCGCCTGGCGGGACATGCGGGTGGGGTCGGAGCAGTCGAGCCCGTCGAGGGTGACGACGCCCGCGTCGGGGCGTTCCAGGCCGGTGACGCAGCGGGCCAGCGTGGTCTTGCCCGACCCCGACTCGCCGACGACGGCCACGACCTCGCCCGGCGCCACGGTCAGGTCGACGCCGGCCAGGGCCGGCCGCGACGCGCCCGCGTACGTCCTCCGCAGGCCCGTCACCGCCAGCAGCGGCGCGGCGGCGGTGCGCGGCGGCGACGGCACGCCCGGCGGGGGCGGCGGCGCCTCGGGCAGCGCGGCGGCCCGTACGCAGGCCGACAGGCGAACCTCCGCGCCCGGCACCGGAACCAGGGCCGGGACGCCCGCGCGGCACTCCTCCCCCGCGTGCGCGCACCGGTCGGCGAACCCGCAGCGTCCGGCCACCGCGTCGTGGGCCGGCACCGAGCCCGGCACGGACGGGATGACCGGCAGCCGCCGGTCGGCGGGCGGCTCGGCGGCCAGCAGCGCCCGCGTGTACGGATGCCGCTGCTCCTTGCGCAGCTCGGCGGCGCGCCCGACCTCCATGACCCGGCCCGCGTACATGACCACGACCCGGTCGCACATCGAGAACGCCAGCCGCAGGTCGTGGGTGATGAGCAGGAATGTCATGTCCCGTTCGCGCTGGATGCGGCGGATGAGGGCGAGCACCTCGCGCTGCGTGGTGGCGTCGAGGGCGGTGGTCGGCTCGTCGGCCAGCAGGATCCGCGGCGCGGCGGCCAGCGCGCAGGCCAGGCCCACCCGCTGCCGCATGCCGCCGGAGAGCTGGAACGGGTAGCGGCCCGCCACCTCGCCCGGCAGGCCCACCTCGGCCAGCAGCCGCGGCACCTCGGTCTTGGGGTCGGCGCCGTCCGGCAGGCCGTCGGCGATCTGCTTGCCGGCCCTGCGCAGGGGGTTGAGCAGCGTGAACGGGTCCTGCATGAGCAGCGAGACCGTGCCGCCGCGCTGCCGCCGCCTGGCCCTGGGGTCGTCGTCGACCCGCCGCCCGTCGATCTCGACCAGGCCGGTGGACTCCAGCCCGGCAGGCAGCAGCCCGAGCAGCGCGCGGACGGTCAGCGACTTGCCCGAGCCGGACTCGCCCACGATCGCCACCGACTCGCCGGCGGCGACCTCGAAGGACACCTGCGACAGCAGCGTACGGCCGGTGTCCGGCTGCCGTACGGTCAGGTCGGCCACCCGCAGCATGGTCACCGGGCCCTCCGCTCGAAACGTTCGTGCAGCCAGTCGCCCACCAGGTTGAGCGCGGCGGCGGTGACGATCACGGCCAGGCCGGGCGCGATGACCGCCCACGGGTTGGCCAGCAGCTGGGTGCGGTTGTCGGCCAGCGTGCGCCCCCAGTCGGGCGATCCGGCCGGGACGCCCAGGCCGAGGAAGGACAACGACGACAGCGAGACCAGGGCGAAGGCGAAGTTCAGGAAGGCCGAGGCCAGGCTGACCGGGACGATGTTCGGCCAGATGTGCCGGGTCATGATCCGCCAGGACGACAGGTTCTTGAGCAGCGCCGCCTCGACGTAGGGCCGGTGCCGCTGCTCCAGGACGGCGCCGCGCACGACCCGCGTGTCGGTGGGCGCGAACAGCACCACCAGCACGGCGACGGCCAGGCCGTAGCCGCCGCCGAGCACGCCCGCCACGACGATCGCGACCAGCAGCGCGGGCAGCGAGAACATCAGGTCGGCCCAGCGCATGACCAGGGTGTCCGGCCAGCCGCCGAAGTAGCCGGCGGCCAGGCCGAGCAGGTTGCCGATCAGCATGGAGCCGGCGGCCACGGCGAACGCCCCCGGCACGGCGGTGCGGGCCCCCGCGACGAGCAGGCTCAGCACGTCGCGGCCCAGGTCGTCGGTGCCGAGCGGGTGGCCGGGGCCGGGCATGGAGATGCCGGTCATCAGGTCCTGCGCGGTGGCGCCGGGGACGAGCCAGGGCGCGAACGCGGCGGCGGCCACGACGACCACGAGCACGGTCAGCGCCAGCGGCACGGCGATCGGGAACCGGCGGATCACGGCACGCCCGCGCGTACGGGCCGGCGCGGTCACGACGCGCCCCCGCCGAGCCGCACGCGCGGGTCGGCCACCGAGTAGGCGACGTCCACCAGCAGGTTGACGGCGGCGATCAGGAGGGTGAGCAGCAGCGCGAGCGCCTGCACCACCGGCACGTCCTTGAAGGTGACCGAGTCGACCAGCAGCGACCCGAGCCCCGGCAGCGCGAACGTGACCTCCACCAGCACGGTCCCGGCGAGCATGCCGGTGACGACGAGCCCGGCCGCGGTCAGGACGGGCACCAGCGAGTTGCGCATGGCGTAGCCGAGCACGACGGGCGCGCTCAGACCGCGGGCGCGGGCGAAGACCACGTAGTCCTGGTCCAGCTCGCGGACGAGCGCGGCCCTGCTGAAGCGCAGCAGCATCCCGGCCGCCCCGGCCGCCAGCGCGACGGCGGGCAGCGTCAGGTGCCACAACTCGCTCGCGAACCCCTCCCCCGTGCCGTAGACGGGGAACCAGCCGAGCCCGAGCGCGAACACCACGAGCAGCAGCAGGCCGACCGCGAACGGCGGCGCGCTCAGCCCCACCACCCCGGCGGTCACCACCAGGCGGTCGCTCGCCCGGCCCTTGCGCAGCGCGCCCAGCACGCCGAGCGGCAGGCCCGCCAGCGCGGCCAGGAGCGTGCCGTAGCCGGTCAGGACGAGCGTGCGCGGCAGGCGTTCGCCGAGCATCCCGGCGACCGGCTGGCCGGTCCTGATGGAGGTGCCGAGGTCGCCGCCGAGCACGCCGCCGAGCCAGCGCAGGTACTGGACGGCGACGGGGTCGTCGAGGTGGTAGCGGCCCCGCAGGGCGGCGATCGTGTCGGCGGTGGCCGGACGGGTGCCGAGCAGGGTCTGCTGGATGTCGCCCGGGGCCAGGTAGAGCAGGCCGAACACGCCGGCCGACAGCAGCAGCACGACGGCCGCGGTGCCCGCGGACCTGCGCAGCAGGAACCCGGCCCAGCCCATCACAACACCCCGCCCCCGGTCAGCCAGCCGATCACGCGCTCCGCCGCGTCCCTGCGGTGGGCGGGCTCGACCAGCTCGTGACCCTCCCGAGGGTAGAGGACCAGCTGAGTGCTCACGCCCGCCGCCGACCAGGCACGATAGAGCTGTTCCGCCTGGCCGGGTGGGGTGGTGCGGTCGCGCTCGCCGTGCAGGATCAGGGTCGGGGTGGCGGCCTTGGCGGCGTGGTGCACGGGTGAGCGGGCGGCCAGGCGTTCGCGTCCCTCGCTGGTGGCCGGGTCGGCCCCGGCGTGGTAGAGCGGGTCGAAGCCGCCCGCGAGGTTGCTGGCGGTGGAGAAGCTCAGCCAGTCGCTCACGCCGGACATGACGACGGCGGCGCGGAAGCGGCTCGTGCGGGTGACGGCCCAGGCGGTCAGGTATCCGCCGTAGCTCAGGCCCATGACCGCGGTCCGGCCGGGGTCGGCGATGCCCGCGGCGACCAGGTGGTCCACGCCGGCCAGCACGTCGTCCAGGTCCGCCGCGCCGACCTGGCCGATGACCGCGCGGGCGTAGTCCTGGCCGCGGCCGCTGCTGCCTCTGGGGTTCGGCA
>NZ_JBSFGJ010000255.1:0-14092 GCF_053596515.1 Nonomuraea sp. NPDC001684 | reverse complement strand
GATGGTGCCCGCCCACACCCCGTCGGGGGTGTGGGCGGGACGCCGCTCCCGCGTGATCCTCGGATCATGACAGTCATCGAGATCGACGACCTGCGCAAGAGCTACCGGCACACCCGGGCCCTCGACGGCCTCTCCCTGACCGTGGAACGCGGCGAGATCTTCGGGCTCGCCGGGCCCAACGGCGCCGGGAAGACGACGGTCGTGGAGTGCGTGTCCGGGCTGCGGCGTCCCGACGGCGGCCGCGTGCGCGTGCTGGGCCTCGACCCGCAGGGCGACCGGCGCGCGCTGCTCCAGCGCGTCGGCGCCCAGTTGCAGGAGGCCGCACTGCCCGACGGCATCAAGGTCGGCGAGGCCCTGCGGCTCTACGCCTCCCTGTACGACCACCCGGCCGACTGGCGGGCCATCATGGACGAATGGGGCCTCACCGACAGGAAGGACGCCCGGTTCGGCGGCCTGTCCGGCGGCTGGAAGCAGCGCCTGTTCATCGCGCTGGCCCTGGTCGGCGACCCCGAGGTGGTCCTGCTCGACGAGCTGACCACCGGCCTCGACCCCGACGCCCGCCGCACCACCTGGGGGCTGATCCGGGCCATGCGCCACCGCGGGATCACCGTCGTCCTGGTCACCCACTTCATGGACGAGGCCGAGGCGCTGTGCGACCGGATCGCCGTCGTCGACCGCGGCCGGGTCGTGGCCGAGGGCAGCCCGCGCGAGCTGATCGGCCGGACGCGGGCCGCCTCCCTGGAGGACGCCTACTTCGCGCTGACCGGGAGGGCCGAGGCATGAAGGGCTTCACGAGAGTCGTCGCCGTCGAGCTCAGGCTGGGGTTGCGCGACCCGATGTCGGCGTACTTCGCGCTGGGCTTCCCGCTGGTCATGCTCTGGGTCAAGCTGCGCGGCGGCGACCGGCCGCTGCCCGGCGGCGAGCGGCTGGTCGACGCCACCGTGCCGATGCTGACCGTCTTCGTCGTGGGGCTGGCCGCGCTGGTCGTCCTGCCGGCCACGCTGGCCCAATACCGGGAGCGCCGGGTGCTCAAGCGGCTGCGGGCCACGCCCGCCACGCCGTTCATGCTGTGCGGCGCCCAGTGGGCCGCGCACATGCTGCTGGCGGTGCTCGGCAGCGTGCTGCTGGTCGTCCTGGGCGTGGCCGGCTACGGGCTGAGCGCGCCCGCCAGCCTGCCCGGCGTGCTGCTGGCCTGGCTGCTCGGCGCGCTCAGCCTCGGCGCCGTCGGGCTGCTCCTCGGCGCGCTGGCCCCCAGCGGGCGGGCGGCGACGGTGATCGGGCTCGCCCTGTTCTTCCCGATGGTGTTCCTGTCCGGCGCGGTGATCCCGCGCGAGACCATGTCGGGGTCGATGCGGGCGATCGGCGACCTGACGCCCATGGCGCCCGCCGTCCAGGCGATCCGGGACGGCTGGTCGGCCGGCGCGCTCCCGCCGCTCGCTCTCGGGATCATGGTGGCGGTCGGCGCCGTCGCGGGCGGCCTCGCGGTGAAGGCCCTGCGGTGGTGAGCCGGCGGGAGCGGGTCACCGGCTCACCACCGCAGGGGAGCCGGTGGGAGGGGGCCACCGGCTCACCACCGCAGGAGAGCCGGTGGGAGCGGGTCACCGGGGCCCTGCCGTACCTGCTGGTGCTGCTTCCCGCGCTGTTCTCGCTGCTGCGGGCGTGGCGGGTCGAGGTGCTGGCCCTGGCGCTTTTCGCGGCGGCCTGGCACTGGTTCGTGGTGGCCCGCCGTCCCGCCTGGACCGCCTGGACCGCGCGGGCGTGGGTGGTGGCCGGATACTTCGTGGTGCTGCTGGCGGTGGTGGCGGCGCTGGTGCGCATCGACCCGGTCTTCACCGTGACCGGGGTGGGGGTGTTCGTCCAGTGCTTCGCGCTGCTGCCGGGGTTGTGGGCGTACGCCGGGGTCGCGGTGACGGTCGGGACGCTGGTCGCCGCCCGTCCGCCGGCCGGTCGCACGCCGGTCGAGCTGCTGGCCTCCTTCGTGGTCGGGGTGCTGGTCGCGTCCATGACCGGGCTGGTCTTCCAGACCGTCTCCGAGCAGAACGCGCAGCTCAAGGAGAAGAGCGCCAGGCTGGCCGCGCTCGCCGAGGAGAACGCCGACCTCCAGGCCCGGCTCCTGGTCCAGGCCCGCGAGGCGGGCGTGCTGGGCGAGCGGCAGCGGCTGGCCAGGGAGATCCACGACACCGTGGCCCAGGGACTGACCGGCATCCTCACCCAGCTGGAGGCCGCCGACGAGGCCGCCGGAGCGACGCCCGCGGTGCGCGCGCGGCTGGCGACCGTACGGGAGCTGGCCAGGGAGAGCCTGACCGAGGCCCGCCGCTCGGTCCAGGCGCTGCGCCCGGCGCCGCTGGCGACGGCGGCGCAGCTCGGGACCGCCCTGTCGGAGGTGGCGGCGGCCTGGTCGCGGGCCTGCGAGGTGCCTGCTTCGGTGTCGGTCACCGGCGACGCCCGCCCGCTGCACACCGAGGTGGAGAGCACGTTGCTGCGGGTGGCCCAGGAGGCGCTGGCCAACGTGGGCAAGCACGCGCGGGCCTCCCAGGTGGGGATCACGCTGTCGTACATGGAGGACGTGGTGGCGCTCGACGTCCGCGACGACGGGTCCGGCTTCACGCCGGCCTCCGGCAGCGGCTCCGGCGGCTCCGGCGGCGGGTTCGGGCTGGTGGCGATGCGGCAGCGGGTCACCCGCCTGGCCGGCAGCCTCGCCGTCGAGAGCGCCCCTGGCCAGGGCACGGCGATCTCCGCTACCGTTCCGGCCATCCCCGCCGACCCGGGAACGTGAGCCCATGCCGGTACGCCTGATCATCGTCGACGACCACCCCGTGGTCCGCGACGGGCTGCGCGGCATCTTCGAGACCGACGGCTTCGACGTGGTCGGCGAGGCGGCCGACGGCGCCGAGGCGCTCGCGGTGGCCCTGCGCACCGCCCCCGACGTCGTGCTCCTCGACCTGCGCATGCCGGGGCCGAGCGGCGCCGAGCTCATCCGCCGGCTGCGCGCGCAGTGCCCCGGCACGCACGTGCTCGTGCTGACCACCTTCGGCGACGACGCCGACGTGGTGCCCGCGATCGAGCAGGGCGCCACCGGCTACCTGCTCAAGGACACGCCGCGCGCCGAGCTGCGCCGGGCCGTGCTGGCCGCGGCCCGCGGCGAGAGCGTGCTGTCGCCGGCCGTGGCCGGGGTGCTGACGCGGCACGCGCACCCCCCGGAGCAGCGCGCGCTGAGCCCGCGGGAGCTCGAAGTGCTCGGCCTCATCGCCCGCGGCGCGACCAACCGCGAGGTGGCCAGGAAGTTGTTCGTCACCGAGGCCACCGTGAAGACCCACCTGCTGCACGTCTTCGCCAAGCTGGAGGTCAAGGACCGGGCGGCGGCCGTCGCGGCGGCCTACGACAGGGGCCTGCTCAAGCCCGCCTGACCGGCCGGGATCCGCTCAAGGCCGCCTGACCGCCGTGAAAGTTTCAGCGCCGATTGACGGGCCGGACCCCACGTCGCATGATCATGCTTGCCTCCTGGTCAGGAGGGGGCGTCGAGCCATACCGCTACCCACGGCGAGGTACCCCGATGCCTGGCAAGATCCTGCCCAGGGCCGCGACCGCGGCCCTCCTGACCCTCACCACGCTGATCGCTCCCCCGGCGCGCGCCGACGACGTCACCCCCGTCACGGTGACCGTCAACGCCCGCGCCGCCCTGGCCACCGCCCCCGAGACCGGCATCGGTTCCAACCATGCCATCTGGGACGCGAACCTCGGCACCGACCAGACCGCCGACCTCCTCAAGGACGCGGGCGTCAAGCTGCTGCGCTACCCCGGCGGCTCCTATTCCGACATCTACCACTGGGCCGACCACACCGCCCCCGGCGGGTACGTCGCCCCGAACACCGACTTCGACACCTTCATGCGCGGCGTACGGCGCACCGGCGCGCAGGCCATGGTGACCGCCAACTACGGCACCGGCACCGCCGAGGAGGCCGCCGCCTGGGTCCGGCACGCCAACGTCACCAAGGGCTACGGCGTCAAGTACTGGGAGATCGGCAACGAGAACTACGGCAACGGCCACTACGGCAGCGCCTGGGAGGCCGACGACCACGCCGACAAGAGCCCGGCCGAGTACGCCCGCCACGTCGTCGCCTACGCCGACGCCATGAAGGCGGCCGACCCGACGATCAAGATCGGCGCGGTGCTGACCACCCCCGCCAACTGGCCCGACGCCATCACCGCCGAGGGCGACGACGGGAGTTGGAACAAGGTCGTCCTGTCCCTCGCCGGACCGAAGATCGACTTCGTGATCCTGCACTGGTACCCCGGCGCCCTGGACAAGGCCGGTCAGGTCCCCGACATGATCCGGCTCACCCGGCAGCAGCTCGCCGCCTACGCCGGGCCCGGCTCGGACCGGATCGGCATCGCGATGACCGAGTTCAACACCGGCTCCAGCAGCAACGGCACCAACACCCAGCCCGGCGCCCTGGCCGCCGCCGACGCCTACGCGAGCCTGCTGGCGAACGGCGTGTTCACCGTCGACTGGTGGAACGTGCACAACGGCATCGGCAACGTCACCGAGGTCGAGGGGCACACCGACTACGGCGACTTCGGGCTGCTGTCCAGCGGGGTCTGCAACGCCTCCGGGGTCTGCGAGCCGCCGCTGAACACGCCGTTCGCGCCGTACCACGCGTTGCGGATGGTCAGCGTGTTCGCGCGGGCCGGTGACCAGTTCGTCACGGCGGCGACCGACCAGCCGAAGGTCAGCGCGCACGCCGTCCGGCGGCCGAACGGCGACCTGGCGGTCATGCTGATCAACAGCTCGCCGGACACGTCGTACCCGGTCGCCGTGGACTACGCGGGCTTCACGCCGGCCGCGGGCGCGCCCACCGTGCTGACCCACGTCAACGGCGCGAACGCCATCACCACCGCGACCACCGGCACCGCCACCAGCCAGACACTGCCGCCGCTCTCGCTAACCACCGTCGTCGTGCGTCCCGCCGCACTTCAGGCCGGCCTGCCCGGCGCGCCCGGCCGCCCGGCGGCCTCGAACGTCACCGACCGGGCCGCCGTCGTCTCCTGGCCCGCCGCCGCCCCCGGCGCCCGCCCGATCGTCAAGTACGAGCTCCACCGCCAGAACGGCGCCGTCAGCGAGCAGCTCGGCGAGACCGCCGGCACCTCCTACACGGTCGGCAACCTCAAGCCCGGCACGACCTACACCGTCAACGTGATCGCCCGCGACAGCGGCGGCGGCGTCTCCTGGGCCTCACCGCCCCTGACCTTCACCACCGGCACCCCGGCGACCAGCTCCTGCGCCGTGCGATTCACCGACCAGACCGACTGGGCCAGCGGCTACGTCGGCGCCGTCGAGATCACCAACAACGGCGCCCCGGTCAACGGCTGGACCCTGAGCTTCACCTGGCCGAGGCCCTGGCAGAGCCTCGGCAGCGGCTGGAGCGCCACCTGGACCCAGACTGGCTCGAACGTCAAGGCCGTCAGCGAGCCCGGCAACGCCTCCCTGGCCACGGGCGCCTCGACCACGATCGGGTTCGTCGGCAACTACGCCGGCCCGAACCTCCTGCCCACCGTCTTCACCCTCAACGGAACCGTCTGCACCACCAGACAGTGACCCGGCCTGCCGCGCCCCGGCCCCTGATCACGGACGCGTGAGCGGGGCCGGGTGCACTGCGAAGAGCTTCGGGTCCGGCCTGGTTGTCACCACAACATCCAGGGGCTCTCCGCGCCGCCGCCGAACGCCGCCGTCCCCGTCCGACGCCAGCGCTGCCGCACGTCGTGCTTGGCCTGGATGGCCGGCGCGGTGGTGGTGAACGGCCCGCAGGTGGCGACCTCGCCGTCGTTCCGCGGGGACACCCCGGAGCAGGTGAAGGGCTGGGAGACGTTGCGGTCCGCGTCGGTGTTGTAGAGCTGGACGTGCACGTCCGAGCGGACCGAGCTCGCCCCTCGGATGCGTCCCATCAGGTAGAAGACGTCACCAACCATGGCCATGCACGGCGACATCTCCACGCCCGAACCGTCGCCCGCGGTGATCCACGAGCGGCATTTCCAGTCCGGCTGGGAGTTGCGCGGCGGGGCGCCGTCACCGTCGCTCTCGGGGTCCACGGTGTGCGGGGCCTCCGTCTTCCGGCCGGCCGACGTCCGGCGGGGGTCAGCGGTACCCGTGGGGTCCGTCGTCGCGCCCGCCGTCCGTTTCGGGACGGCCGTGCCCGGCGTGCGGACCGGCTCCTTCGGCGTCTTCTTCGCCGACGACTTGAGCGGCTCGTCTGCGGCGCCGGACGTCTCCTCGTCCGCCTCCGACGGGACGGGGCTCTCCTTCACCGCCCCGGACTCGACGGGCGTCGGTGTGCCGGCCACGTCGGCCGACCTGGACGCCGAGAGCCCGGACGCGTCGTTCACGGCCCCCGCGCCCGGCGTCCGCCATGGGGCCATGACGGCCACGGCCGCCGCGGTCAGCGCCACCGCCGTCGTGGTGCTCGCGATGACGACCAGCCGCCGGCGGGACCGTCCGGGCGGCCGCGCAGCCGCCATGCCCGCCTGGGCGGCGGCGGGCCGCCCGGCGGAAGCAACCATGCCGGACTGGGCGGCGCCCCGCCCGGCGGAAGGAACCGTGCCGTCCCCACCGCCGACACCCGGGGCCGCCCCACTCCCTGCGACATCCCCAGAGGCCGCCCGCGGACCAGGACCCCGAACGGGCTCACCGGACGACCCAGCGGCACCGGCCGATGAGGAACCGGGCGGCGGCCCCGGCACCGACCCCGAAAGCAGCCCCGGCGGCGTCCCCGGGAGCGGCCCAGTCACCGACCCCGAAAGCGGTCCCGGCGGCGGCCCAGGCACCGGCCTCGGGAGCGGCGTTGGCACCGGCCCCGGGAGCGGCCCAGACGGCGGTCCCGGGATCGGCTCTGACGTCGCGGACGGGGCGTCGGCCCTGCCCACCCGCGGCAAGGCGGCCAGCCCCGCCACCACCGGTGCCGCCTCCCGCAGCGCCACCGCCACCTGCCCGGCCGCCGGACGCGTCGCCGGATCCTTCGCCGTGCAGGCCGCGATCACCGACCACAGGACGTCGGGCATCCCGGGCAACCGCCGCGGCATGGCCATCGCATGCTGCCGGAGCAGGGCCATCGGATGCTCGCCCACGAACGGCGGACGCCCGGCCAGCAGCTCGTAGAGGATCAGCCCGGCCGCGTAGACGTCCACCGCTGGCGTGGGGGTGCCGCCGTCGGCCACCTCGGGCGACAGGTACGTGGGCGTGCCGATGATCGAGGTGGTCTGCGTCAGCCCCGGCCCGAGGACGATCCGGGCGACCCCGAAGTCCGTCAGCCGCACCTGCCCCGTGGGCCCGTCGATCAGGACGTTCCCCGGCTTGACGTCCCGGTGGACGACGCCCGTCGCGTGCGCCGCCGCCAGCGCCTCGGCGACCTGGGCCATCAGCTCGGCGGCCATGGCCGGCGGCAGCGTGCCGTGCTGCTGCAGCAGGCCGCGCAGATCCCCGCCCTCGACGAGGTCCATCACCAGCGCGAGCCGCTCCCCCTCGATGACGAAGTCGCGCATCGTGACGATGTGGGGATGGCGAAGGGTGCGCAGCACATTGCGTTCCTGCACGAACCGCAGCACCAGGTCCTGGTCGCCGGCGAGGTTGCTGCGCAACAGCTTGACCGCCACGATCTCGCCGGTCTCCCGGTGCCGCGCCCGCCAGACGGTCCCCATCGCCCCGGCGCCGATCTCGTCGAGCAGCACGTACCGGCTGCCCAGGAACGCCTCGGCCCCACCCTCGTCCATCGCCCGCCTTCCCCCCGAACAGTGGGGATCACAATAGTCAGGATGATCGAGACAAAAAAGATCAGCGCCACCGCGACCGCACCGCACGCCCTCATGAGGCCCGCGACTCACACCTGAGCCGTGAGCAGGGCGTCCGCGAGGCCCGTGCGGGCGTAGAACACTGTACGGCCCGCCCGGTGGGTGCTGGTCAGCCCGGCGGCCCGCAGCGCGGTGAGATGCTGCGACACCCCCGCCGCGGACATCCCCGACCGCTCGGCGAGCTCGGTGGTCGAGGCCGGCGAGTCGAGCTCGGCCAGGATCAACGCCCGGGAACGGCCGATCACGGCAGCGAGCGCGTCCATGGGCGCATGCCTGCGCGACTCCCACAGCGCGCCGATGCCACGCGCCGGGTAGGCGAGCTGAGGCGGCTCGGACGCGACGGACCGCGTCAGCACCCGCGGCCACGCGAAGACCGACGGCACGAGAAGCAGCCCCGCACCGGTCTCGATCCTGGTGATCGCGCAGTGCCGTTGTGCCAGCTGGAGGCCGCCGCTGTCCCAGCGCACGGTGTGGTGGAGCTGGTCCAGCGTGCGCGCCGTGCCGTGCTCGGCCACCTGGCGGCCCCGGTGGAAGACGTCCGCGTCCAGCACCGACCGGATGCGCGCCCAATAGGGCGCGATCGCGAGCTCCCAGTAGGTCTCGATCTCCGCGACGACCTTGGGCAGGTACGCCCGGGGATTGCGGTGCAGGTTCCGCAACCGGGGCGACAACCGGCCGTCCCGCTCGGCGGACAACAGGTCGAGGTCGCGCCGTACCTGCCCGGGGTCGGTGGCCTCGATGGCCGCCAGCTCGTCGGGCAACTCGTGGGACGCGGTCGTCGGATTGAGGAAGTCCGGGAAATGGCCGACGGGCGCCACCATGTCGGCCAGCCAGCCACGATCGAGCCCCGCCGCCGCGAGCCGGGGACGCACCTGACCGGCCCACCCACGATGAGGATCGGGCACCGTGGCCCCGGCCAGCGCCCGGCAACTCGTGACGACCTCCCACATGGCCGAGACGGCGAACCGGGTCTCGGCCAGATCGTTCACCGAAAAGGCCAGCCGCGCCTTCATGCCGCCTCCCGCGGGTCCACGATTCGGTCAGAGCTTAATCAATGGACGCCTACCTCGCGGCCCGGCAACATCCCGGACCAGGCGCCCACCGAGCCATGGTGCCGGATTTCCGAACACCCCGAAGGCGGTCACCCACATGTCTGTGGACAACTTCCCCTCCACCGATGCGGCGACGACGAAAAAGGCTGATCTGTTCAGAAAGCTCCACGCCAACTCCGTACTGATCCTCCCCAACGCCTGGGACGCCGCCAGCGCCGCCGTGATCGCCGCAGCCGGCGCCACAGCCATCGCCACGACCAGCGGCGGCGTCTCCTGGTCCCTCGGCCGCGGCGACGGCCAGCACCTCACCCGCGACGAGACGCTGCACGCCGCCCGGCGCATCGTGCACACCGTGGACCTCCCCGTGACGGTCGACATCGAGGGCGGCTACGGCCCCGCCCCCGAGGACGTCGCGCACACCGTCCGAGCCGTGGCCGGAGCGGGCGCGGTGGGCGTCAACCTGGAGGACTCCCAGGCCGTCGGCGGCCCGCTGTTCGACCTCGCCGACCAGACCGCCAGACTGCACGCCGCCCGGGAGGCGGCGGCCGCAGCGGGTCTCCCCGAACTCTTCGTCAACGCCCGCACCGACGTCTTCCTCTTCGCCATCGGCCCCTCCGCCGGCCGCCTGGACGAAGTGCTCAAGCGCACGACGGCGTACGCCGAGGCCGGCGCCGACGGCATCTTCGTCCCCGGCCTCCTCGACCTCGACGCGCTGGCCACCCTCTGCGCCGAGTCCCCGCTCCCGGTCAACGCGATGGCCGTCGCCGGCGGCCCCACCGTCGCCGAACTCACCCAGACCGGCGTACGCCGGATCAGCCTCGGCACCGCCCTCGCCCAGGCCGCCTACACCGCCGCCCGCAAAGCCGCCGCCGAACTCCTCACCACCGGCACCTTCGAAGCCCTGACCGACTCCCTGGACTTCACCGAACTCAACACCCTCTTCCAGCCCTGATCCCCCGGCGAAGACCCTCCCCGAACACCCGCCACTACGCATCTGCCAGAAGGTCGCCGAAGCCACCTCGCCGCAGCACGCCAGGTAGCCGGACAAGCGCCTGACGACCACCGCGACAGCCCGATCGACACATGTCGGACGGCACCAAGCTCGCGCACGGTGCCTCCGCGGCAAACACCGTGCAGGTGGACATGGGGCCTCCCTGGGCGCCTTCCCGTTCTCCCCGGGCCGTCAGCCAGACGCTGCCCCTGAAGCCGAACGCGCCTTCCCCTCGGCCGCGTAAGACCGACGGCGGGATCGGCGAGCCGTGCGCGGCGAACGTGAGGTCGCCGAACTCCTCCCTGCACACCGAGTCGCGATCGGCGAGAGGGTGGGCGACCGCGACCATGAGCACCTGCAAAGGAGACGTGGGTGACCGCGCCGATGGCCAGATCGGGTTCGTGCACCGGCAGCCGGACGTGGCCCACGTCGATCTCGCCCGAGCGCGGCGTCAGCCGTACCGACCGGGAGGTCCGTTCGAAGAGCAGGCCGCCGATCTGACGTTCCCGCTTCTGGATCGCCAAGGGAGGTTGTGCTGCGTGCGGAACCGCTCCGGGTAGCGCACGCAACGCCCTCAGCAGGTCCTGCGGAACTCCACCCCCGGTAGGTACAGCTGCCATTCGGCGCGGGTCAGCACCCGTCCAGCCTGTGCGCACACCAGGGGCACCACCTTGGTTTCGTTGAGGAAGGACAGGTCCCAAAGGTGGACATTCCCGTCGTTCTGCGTCGTGGCGACGAGCTTGCTGCGCGGGCTGTATGCCATCGCTGACGTCGAGGACGTATGACCGTAGAGGAGGCCGAGCAGCCGGCCGGTGCCGACGTCCCATACATGTGCGGCCGGGATGCCCTCGCTCAGCAGGAGAGTCCCATCGGCGCTGAAGAACAGCTCGGCCACCGTAGCGGCAGGGACCTGCAGTGGAGCCCTGACAGGTGCGCCCGACGCCACGTCCCAGAGCCGGACCACACCGTCGCCGCCGCTACTGGCCAGGATCCTGCCGTCCGGACTGAACGCGAGCGCGTTCACCCGCAGCTTGTGCCCGATCTGCTCGCTTTTCAGCCGCCCGTCAGCCACGTTCCACAGGCGGACCGTGGTGTCGCCGTACCCGCCACCGCCGGTCGCGAGGGTGCGGCCGTCCGGACTGAAAGCCAGGGCACTCTGACCAGCCAACCCTGGGCCGCTTGGCAGTGCCAGGCGGGTTTGGCCGGTGGTGACGTCGTCCAGTTGGAGGCCTCCCGTTGCGCCGACGCGGGCAACGGTCCTTCCGTCAGGGCTGAATGCGGCGGCTGAGCCGGTGTGCTCGCGCCCGCAGCCCTGACTGTCGGGATTGCGTGCGGCACCCGATACGTCCCAGATTCCGGCCCCCTTGCACTCGGGGCTGCCCCCCGCCACGACCTTGCGGCCGTCGGGACTGAAGGCGAGGGTCATGATGCCGGAGGTGCCGGTGTTCACGGGCGTTCCGATCGGTGCCCCGGAGGTGGCATCCCACAGGCGGATCGTGGAGTCGGCGTGCCCGCCGCCCGTGGCCAGCGTCCTGCCGTCCGGAGCGAAGGCCATCGACCAGATGTCCTTCGGGCCATGGGCGATTGTGCCTCGGTAGCCCGCCGCCGCGAGCGCCCACACCGTCACAGTCCCATCGTCGGCGGTCGCGACGGTGCCGTGAGCAGTGTCGACGGCCATGACGGAGAACTGGGAGCCGCTGGGGATCGGGTAGGCGAGATCCTCGCCGGTTGCGGCGTCATGCACCCGGACAGTCGTGGAGTCACGGGTGGCGAGGACTCCGCTGGTGTCGAAGGTGGGTTCCCCGCCCGGAACGGATTTGAGTGGGTCGCCAGTGGTGGCGTCCCACAGCCGGACCTCGCCGCTGAGGCTCTCGGCGGCGATTGTCCGGCCGTCCGGGCTGAAGGTGACCTTGCCTGTGCTGTTGACCTTTCCGCGCAGGAGTATGCGGGCTTTTCCGGTGGCGGCGTCTCGCAGGGCGATTACCTCGTCGAGCCCTGCGGTTGCGAGGGTTCTTCCATCGGGGCTGAAGGCCAGGTATTTCAGCTGGCTGGGATCCTTGACCGGCTTTCCGAGCTCCTCACCTGTCGTGGTGTCCCAGCGCCGGACGATGTCGCCGTCGGTCATGGCGACGGCCTTGCCGTCGGGGGTGAACGTGAGAGGGCCGAACCGGTCGATCGCCGTCGACGCGCGTGCCGTACCCGTGGACACGTCCCACAGATGGAGCTTTTCCGCCTCTGCCGAGGCGAGAGTCGTCCCATCAGGGCTGAAAGCCACCCGCCACGTATCCTGCCCTTTCCCGAGCGGACCGAGAACGAGGCGGCCCGTCGCCACCTCCCACACCCGCACCCCTGCGTCCTCGCCCCGCCCGCCCGTGGCGATGAGCCGTCCGTCCCGGCTGAACGCCAGGCTTTCCACCGTCACAGGGAGGTGCCACGCGGCGCGCTCCGGCCGCAGGGCTGTCGCTCGCACGGCAGCCAGCGCCTCGGCAGGTTCAGGCGACACCTTCCAGGCCGCTACTGCCAGCAGCCGGGCAAGCGTGGGATCGGTCTCCATGACACCGTCGATCCTGGCGATGAGGCGCCGCGAGGTCGCGAAGTCCCGCTGCACGCCTGCCTCACGCTCAGCGGTGACCAACGCGGTCGCCGCAATGAGCGTGGCGCTGGCAAGGACGGCAAGAGCCCCGCCTAACCAGACGCGTACCAGCCTGCGCGTGCGCGCGCGCCTGACGCTCTCCCGCAGAAAGGACCGGGCGACGCCGCCCACTTCAGACTGCCGGTCCGCCCACTCACGGGCGAGGGCGAGCCGCGCGCCTGAGTAGAGCGTGCCCGAGTCGCGGCCAGACCGCTCCCACTCGTGGGCGGTGTTGACCAGCCGCTGCTCGACCAGGAGACCCGCCCGATCCTCCTCTATCCACGCTTGAAGGACCGGCCAGGAGGACAGCAGCGCTTCGTGGGTGATCTGCACCATGCCCTCGTCGAGTGTGATCAGCCGGGCTTCGTCGTCCGCGAAGGCCTCCACCACCGCCCGCACCCGGTCGGGGGCGGGTAACTCGGCCATCAGCCGGTCGAGCGGCACCCGCCGCCGCGTGTCGTCAGCGCCCTCACCCAGATGGATGAGGCGTAGGAGCACGCGCCGCCCGGTCTCGCGGCCCGGTTCGTCCAGCGCGGCGAGGACACGATCGGCCGTCGCCGCCAGTGCGCCCTGGATGCCACCGGTCCCCAGGTAGTCCTCGACGGTCAGCATCTCGCCACCGCTCCGCTGCCAGCCCGCGCGCAACGCGTGTGCCAGCAGCGGTAGCCGTCCCGCTTCGAGAGCCCCAAGGTCGTTGAGCAAGACGTCGGCCAGTCCCGGCTCCAGCGGCAGACCGACGGCCATCGCGGGCCGTTCGATGGCGGCGCGTGCCTCCTCCGAGCTCATCGGGCCGATGATCGAGGGGCGCGCGAGGGCTGGGGCCAAGTCGGCGTGGTCGGCGCACCGGCCGACGAAGTCCGCACGCATACCGAAGACGACCAAAGCTCCCGGCGTACGGCCTGCGCCGTCCCAGCCCGCACGCAGTACCCGGATGAACCGGGTACGCAGCTCCGGATCAGGGCACTCGGTGAAGATCTCCTCGAACTGGTCGACCACCACGACGACGCGGCCCGCCGTACCGGCTGCCGTCCGCCAGAACTGCGCCAGCTCCCCTTCCTCGCCGCTGCGCAGCACCTGGGCTGGATCCTCGCCGAGAAGGGGAGCGAGCTGGGCAGCCAGCGCGCCGAGCGGATCGGCAGTTGGCGTGAACAGCAACGACGGCCAGCCGGACGAGCCGGCCACGCCAAGTTCGCCGCGCGCGATCGCGGGCAGCAACCCAGCCTGGAGCAGCGACGACTTCCCCGACCCCGACGCGCCTACGACGAACAGGGGAGCAGGCGAGTCGTACAGCTCGGCCACTCGCCCGGTGAGATCGGCGGTCTGTCTCTCCCTGCCGAAGAACCACGCGGCCTCCTCCCTCGTGAAGGCCGCCAATCCCGGATAGGGGCAGATCCGCGGACCGGGCGGGCGAGGGTCCCGAGAAGCCCTCTCTGAGGTTGCATTAGCAGGACGATGCGCGGGATTGCGTGCCAGGACCAGATCCCCCGCCATGCCCGTCGCACGACGTCGTGGCCTGTAGGTCGGCGACGAGCTGATCGGAGCCGACGGCAGGCCGACCAGGGTGGTCGCGGCGACCGA